>JAUVAN010000274.1 GCA_030591725.1 Deltaproteobacteria bacterium | reverse complement strand
CTGCACCAGGGCCAGCTCCGGTGACGACTCCAGGAGATATGCCGGCTCGCGGGCGAGAAACTGATCGAGTGGATTCGATCTTGCGACCATCACCGCGATGGAGGGCGCCTGTCGCCTGCCTGCCCTGCCCGAGCGCTGGTGAGTGGCCGCTATTGTCCCGGGATACCCGGCGAGCACCACCGCATCGAGCTCCCCCACGTCTATGCCGAGTTCGAGTGCGTTGGTCGCCACCACCGCGTCGAGTTCACCGTGCCTCAGCGCGTTCTCGATCTCCCTGCGCAAGGTGGGCAGGTAGCCGCCCCGGTAACCGCGGATCCGCTCCGGATTCCCCCCCCTCTTTTTTATTCGATCGCGCAGATATCGGAGGGTCATCTCCACACCGAGCCTGGTCTGGCAAAAGACGAGGGTAGCAACGCGGTTCTCCACCAGATCCCCCGCGATCCGGGCGGCCACCTTCAGGGCGGAGCGACGGGTTCCGAGTATGGGATCCACTACCTCCGGGTTGTACACGACCAGTTGTCGCGAGCCGGTGGGCGCTCCGCTGTCGGAGATCAACTCGAACTCCCCGCCGATGACGTTGCGCGCCAGCTCCGTCGGGTTTCCTATGGTCGCCGAACAGGTGGCGAAAACAGGTGTGGACCCGTGGAAGCCGGCCACCCTCATCAGCCGCCTGATAACATTCGCGACATGGGAGCCGAAGACACCGCGATACTGGTGAAGTTCATCCACCACAACGTAGCGAAGGCCGGCGAAGAAGCGCGCCCAGGACGCGTGATGGGGAAGGATCCCTATATGGAGCATGTCCGGGTTGGTTATGAGAATGCGCGAGTCTCTCCTGGCGACCCGACGCTCGTCGACCGGCGTGTCTCCGTCGTACACCAACGCCGCCGAGTTCACATTCGCGGCCCGGGAGAGATCTCGAATGACGGCCTCCTGATCTCTCGCGAGGGCCTTGGTGGGAAACAGGTAGAGCGCCGTCGCGTCGGGATCGACCGCCAGGGCGTGGAGAATCGGGACGTTGTAGCAGAGGGTCTTGCCGGACGCCGTCGGGGTGGCCACGACAATGTTGGACCCGTCCTCAAGCAGATTCCAGGCCTCCACCTGGTGGCGGTAAGGCGCTTTCACGCCATTGATCGACAGGGCGTTATTTACCTCTTGGGACAACCAATCCGGGTATGGCGCGGTCACCGCTTCTCTGGCCGGGGAGATCACGTCCACCGCGATCTCGCCGCGAAGCGCACCGCTCCTCCACGCCTTCATGGCCGTGCGGATCCCGGAACCGGACACTACTCCCAGGCCAGGCAGATGAACTGGGCGGTGGAGGTGAGGCACGACAGTTGGGAGGCGCCTCCTATCCAGCCGGACGCCGTGGTTCCGTTGTTACCGACAACCCCCATTTCCCCGACCCCTGGATTCCAGTCATTGCAATTGTCCGTGACGGCTGCTCCCGCCGAATCGGAGCCGCTCCACCAGTACGTGCCGGTGACTATGCCCGCGCTGTTAAGTGACTGGTCGATAGTTCCGTCGAGCATATTGGCCCAGTCGGTGGAGATCACATCCCCGGTCGGTCCGACCATGAACCTGTCGTTCGGGATCGAGAAGGCAGAGAGCATGTCAGCAATGGCATCCGCATTACTAAAAGAGAGAAACATCCTGACGTAGGTGCTCGGGAGGGACGGATAGGTGTCGTCCCTGACGGTCACACACGCTGAATCCCCGGCGCTGCGATCGAGAACAAACCCGGTTGATGCCAGCGTGGGGAACATGAAGATCGGGTTCGGGGTGATTTCCCAATTCATGCTGTAGGCAGCTTCATTCCCCGCAAGATCTCGCACCAGCACGTTGAAGTAATGCGTTATATTCGGGGCGAGGCCGGTTGCGTCGAGGGTAGTGACGTTGAATGTCCAGTCTACCGCAAGCGTTCCATTGGAATACACATCGGCGAGAGTGGTGATGTTGTTGGAAAGCGACCGGTACAACCTGTACTCGAGATCTGCAGCCGAATCGTGATTGTCCGACGCAGCGTTCCAGTTGACGGTCACCGCAGCGGGCAAGATGTTGGTGAAGGTCAGCAGAGTAGCCCCACCACCCGGCAGGGGAGGCTCGATATCCGTGCCTTCAACCGACAGGTCGATGACATAGGGATTCTCGTCCGGGTCGTCGTTGGTGATGGATACGGTGGCGATAAGGTCGCCATAATCCAGCGGGTCCGCCTGCAGGGTGAAAGAAGTGTCATTCCCGGGACCCACGATGTCATCGAAACCCGACGTATTCATGATCCAGCTGGTGAGGTCGGTTCCCGAGATCGTCGGCGTGGACATCTGCAGATCTCCTTCCCCATCGTTGTAAACAGTGACCGTGTACAGGCCGCTGGTCACATTGCCCACGCCGTCCACCCCGACAGTACCGAAATCCACATTCTCTCCGCTTGAGATCTCGACGTTGATGGTGCCGTCGTTCAAAACGACGCGAATCTCCGATTCATAGGTGTCGGTATCTGTATCGGTGTCCGTGTCCGTGTCGGTGTCCGTATCCGTATCCGTATCTGTGTCAGTGTCCGTGTCGGTATCGGTGTCCGTATCCGCGTCCGTATCGGCATCCGTATCCGTATCGACCGCGCCGTCCCGATCCGCGTGGTAGTCCCCGGTGATGAGGCTGCACCCGGCCAGGAACGCAACCGCCCCCATGATAAGAATTGCTTTTCTTTTGAAAATGCTCATCGCTAAAACCTCCCCTGAATGACCGCACCGGTGAACCCCGGCGCGAACGCGGGCGCCAGCGCCACGGGCTCCTCATCTTCCCCTTTTTTCTTGTGACCGACGATCAGAAGAACGATTCCGGTCACTGCGGCGGCGGCGCCAATACCCATGAGAATATCGGTGGTCAACGACAGTGTGTTGAGCTTGTCGATATCGGGCTGGCGAGTGCCGAGACAGCTCTCGTCGGGGCAATCGTGGTCGAGATCGCTATCAAGGTTGAGGGCCATGCCGCCGGTTATTGCTCCGCCTATCAGCAGCGCACCTCCCACACCCACGGCGACCCATCCGGCAGTGACCATGCCCGAGGATTCGTCATCCGGCTCCAGGGGATCGATCGGTTCCGACTCGGAATCCACCGGCGCAGACCCCTTTTCGACCTTTTCCTCGAGGTCAACTGTAACAGTATCGCCCCCGGTAACCTTGAAAGCCTTCTGTGAAAGCTTGCTGCCATTCATCACCACCCAGGCCGTGTGCTTGACGCCGGCGGCGACCGGGAACTTGCCAAGCAAGGGCGCCTCACCCCGCTCGACACCATCTACAAAGACCGTCGCCCCTTCTGGAGCAATTATCTTTGCCATGCCCACCATCTTGCGAAGCCGCTCCACCTCCGTGAGCACTTCCTCTCGCCTGGCTTCCGGTACGTCGTCGCCACCCTGCGCCAGGTAGGACTCGAACGCCTCCAGCGCGAGACCACTCCGCTTGGCGGCCGCCTCGCTCTGCCCGATGTTGAAAAACAGCTTCCAGCTCGGTTTCAGCTCGTACGCCTTGCGAAACGCCTGCGCGGCTTCCTCGTAACGCTCCTCAGTGAAAGCCGCCACTCCACTGTCGTATTCATCCTTGGCTTCGTCTGCACGCGGGGCGGCAGGGCAAATAAACGCCAACGCTACCACTATCGATGCCGCCCCCAACAGTTGTTTGCAATTCATAGCAATCCTTTCACGAGTTCATTACTATCGACAATCATATCGAAATATTGAGCATTGATCGGCACTTCTTTTCGGCAATTTACCAAACGCAGTGAAATCGTGAAACAATTGGTTTCCATTTCAAATCGAATCCTATGACTTTACATCGGCGCGACACACCAATACTGTATGCTTTCAACATGAAAGGCAGCCGAATATGATCCGCGCCAAGATCGAACAATCCATTTCCATATTGCAGGAATTGAACATCGACCTGTGGATGATTTTCACCCGGGAATCTTCCACCGTTCACGATCCTTCTCTGGACCTGGTGGTCGGCGGAAACGTCACCTGGGCTTCGGCCTTCCTCATAGGTAAAGGTGGCGAAAAGATAGCCGTCCTTGGTTCCCTCGACACGGCGTCTCACGAGGAATTGGGGATCTACGACGAAATCATACCTTACGTTCAGGGCATCACCGAACCGCTGATCGAAACCCTCAAGAGGCTCGACCCGGAAAAAATCGCCATCAACTTCTCGGTGAACGACGAGACAGCCGACGGCCTCACCCACGGTCAGTACTTGCTTCTTTGCAACATCCTCGAGGGCACTCCTTACGCAGATCGATTGATCTCTTCGGAGGGCGTTGTGTCCCGACTGCGATCGCGAAAGACAGAGCCGGAGATACGCAATATCGAGCGGGCCTGCATCGAAACGGTGGATCTGTTCGCAAAGATGAACAGCCGTATCCGGACAGGCATGACCGAGAAGGAGATCGCGGCAGTCATGGTGAAAATCATGGAGGACAAGGGTCTCGAGCGCGCCTGGGATGCAGATCACTGCCCGGCTGTGTTCACGGGTCCCGAGTCCGCCGGCGCTCACGCGGGACCGACGGATCGCATAATGGAGCCCGGTCACCTCATGAACGTCGACTTCGGGATGCGTTACGAAGGGTACTGCTCCGATCTGCAGCGCACCTGGTACTGTCTGAAACCCGGCGAAACTGAGCCCCCGGCGATAGTGATGAAGGGCTTCAACGGGATACGCGACGCCATCCGCATGGCCGGGGAGTTCCTCAGGCCCGGCGTCAAGGGCAAGGAAGTGGACGCCGTGGCCCGGGGGCACATCACGTCCCTGGGGTTTGATGAGTACCCCCACGCCCTGGGGCACCAGATCGGGCGCCATGCCCACGACGGCGCCGGCCTTCTGTGTCCCCCGTGGGAAAGATACGGAACCAGACCCGACTCGATCGTCGAGGAGGGACAGTGCTACACGCTCGAGCCCAGGATTACCGTCCCGGGACACGGCGTGGCCACAATGGAAGAAATCGTAGTTGTAACCAGGGACGGTGTCCGGTACCTGTCAGAACCACAGACCAAGATCATGCTCCTTCAAGGAAAGAGCTGATCGCCGGTCAAGGAGAAACGAATGGGTGAGTCGAACGCTCCGACCAAACGAACCAAGCTCCTGCCCGACAACGCCTATCGCAAGCTCGAGGAGGGAGAAGTCTACAAACCGATCGTTGCGCCCGGGGATCTGCGGGCGGAGGTAACCAGATGGTCCGTGTCCGTGGGCCTCATTATGACGGTCATCTTCGCCGCCGCGTGCATCTACATCGCTCTGCGGGCGGGAAACGGCATCGAGGCATCCATACCGATCGCCATCCTCGCCATCTTCTTCGGCAAGCTGCGAGCCATCAAGAGCACTATTCTGGAGAACGTGATCGTCCAGTCCATCGGCCAGGCCTCGGGAGTCGTGGCTGCGGGGGCCGCGTTCCTGGTGCCGGCCATCTACATCAACGGCCTGGAGCCCGAGTGGTGGCAGATTTTCCTGGCCTGCTTTATCGGCGGCTCCCTGGGCGTCGTGCTCATCATCCCGTTGAGAAAGTACTTCGTCAAAGACCTGCACGGGGATCTCCCGTTCCCGGAGGCCACGGCGGTCAACGAGATCCTGTGCTCGGGCGAGTCCAGCGGTCCCACGGCGGGCAAGGTGCTCATCTTCGCCTTCCTCATGGGCGCCGTTTTCGACTTCCTCATCGAGGGAATGCACACCTGGCCCATGGTCATCAACACCACCGCCCTCCTCGGAGGCGCTGGTGAGGCCATGGCGGGCGCCGGGTTCGAGATCTCCATCTTCGGACTGGCCGCCCTGTTTGGTCTGGGCTACATCATCGGCCTCAAGTACGCGTCCATCATCGCGTCGGGATCGGTCCTCGCGGTGCTGGTGATGGTGCCGATGATCTTCATGTTCGGCTCCCAGGTGGAGGCGTTCGATTTTGCCGGCAAGG
>JAUVAN010000333.1 GCA_030591725.1 Deltaproteobacteria bacterium | reverse complement strand
GCCCAGCTTCTCGAGTTCCTGTGCGGAAGTGGCGGCGGTCTCGGATTTCCCCGAACCCGACTCCCCGGCCACCGCAATGGTGAAGATCCCATCCGTTTTCTTCAACAGATCGATGCAGGCCCGCGCGACCTTCCGTCCGTTGGACAGATGGTATTCGGTGATTACGAGCTTGTCTCCTATCACTGTTTGTCCCTTTGCTTATTGAAGAACGAGAAACACTAGCATGTTTATTCCTGAAACCAGCAACACCATTGACAAACCGCATCGATGCTGATAACGTATTACAAAGAGGTATCGATGGAGGTTTTGTCATGCTGACTGTGACTGTTTCACCAAAGTATCAGGTCGTTATCCCAAAATCCGTAAGAGAGACCATGAAGCTTCGTCCCGGTCAGAAGATGCAAGTTGTGGAGTATGAAGGACGGATCGAGCTTATCCCCGAACGCGACATCAAGGAACTGCGCGGATTTCTCAAGGGCATCAATACGGAGTTTAAAAGAGAGAAGGACAGGGTATGAACATAGTTGATTCCTCCGGGTGGCTTGCGTACTTTGCAGATGAACCGGGCGCAAAACACTTCCATAAACCCCTGAGTGATACGGAATCTCTCGTTGTTCCGACCATAACCATCTATGAAGTATTCAAAGTGGCGCTTCGTGAATCCGGAGAGAATGCCGCCTTACACACTGGCGCCGCAATGCGGAAAGGCAAGGTCGTGGACCTGACATCCACACTGGCGTTATCGGCTTCAAAACTCAGCATGGAATATAACCTGCCGATGGCCGACAGTATTATTTTGGCCACAGCAAGGGCATTTGATGCCGCCATATGGACGCAGGATTCCGATTTCCATGACATCAAGGGCGTCAAGTACTTCAAAAAAAAATAGTTTACGTGTGGTGCGTGATGAGCCGCCCCTAAAGACAATTTTGACCGACGGAAACACGTATGGTCCGAACCGGTTCGCCGTCGTATCGATGAAGGATGATGTCTTCGAGGGGTTCGATGTGGTCGCACCGGGTTTTGGGTTTTGCGTCTCCCCACTCTCCCACATGATCGAGGATCAACCATTTTCCGGACGGGACGTTGTGGGGTCGATCAGTGCTGACAATTGGGATGTCGATGGCGCCGTCGCGGGCTTCCCACCTGGTCTGCGCGGCGAGACCGTAATTGTCGCAAACGATCGCGTCCATGCCGCTCAGCTCCGGCAGTCTTGAGATCAAGTCGTCCCAGCCGTGCATGCGGGAAACGGGATCTTTTGTGGAGGGGAGAGGAAGGAAGGGGCGGGCCGCGTGAACATGGATGGCAACTGTGAGGATCGCCGCGAGACCTATGGTTGCAGCGAGGAGTATTCGCCGTTTGCGGATCATGGAGACGACGGCGACCGCTGCGAGAGGGTGTCCCAGCGAAGCCCAGTTCTGCTCTGGGTGGGTGAAGACAGCCGCTGCCATGGTGGCCAGGATGGGAACAAAGAGTCCGGCCAGGATGATCCGGTGCGCAGGATCCAGTTTGCGATATCCGGCGAGTTGTGCGCCCGCAAAGATTGCGACCAGCGGTGTGAGGAGGCCGAACTGGCCCGCGAGCAGGTCCAACAGGCGAAGCGGAAAACGGGCCATACTCGCGCCGCCTCCCGGGAGATTTCCGCTCAGATGTGAGATCTGGTGGCTCATGGACGGGAAACCGGCGACCGCCTCCGCGTGAAAGTATGGAAGTGTGATCATCACGGCCAGCCCCGCAGCCAGCCAGAAATGCGCGGTGCGAATACGCGAGCGGATTGAGGGGACGGTCAGAATCAGGAATGCCGTGGTGATCGGGATCAGCGCGGCCGAATGCTTTGCGAGCAGGCCTGCTCCCGTCGCCGCTCCGAGGATGTACCAGTTGATGTTCGAACCGCGCCGGGCCAGTCGCATGAGAGACAGGATCGCAATGGACCAGCACAGGGCCAATGGGGCGTCCGGGGTGGCCATTATCGCTCCCGTGGCCGGCATGGGAAGGAGATTGACGAAGGCGGCGCAGATGGCCGCGCGTGGTGTATCGAGATCGGCGGTTTTTGCAATCAGGTAGATCACCGGCACCACTGCCGCTCCGAGCAGAACCGAAGAGAGACGGACGCCGAGCGCCCCGGACGGCGTTAGCCACATTCCGCCTCGGATGAGCCAGGCCAGGAGGGGGGGGTGATCGTGATAGTGGAGGGAGGGATCGAGAGACCATGTCCAGTAGTACGCTTCATCGGGCGCGAGTCCGATATTCGTCGCGTACCAGAGTCGAAGAGCCGTGATGGCGATTGTGAAGATCGCGCAAGCGAAGATGGCGCCTCTATCGGAAAGGCCGTTCATGACCTCATGAGGATCTGGAACGGAGCGCCGCGAAAAGTGAGATCGCTGCCGCGCAGGAGACGTTCAGCGAGTCGAAGTTCGAGTGCAGGGGGATGTTGAACAGCTCGTCACAACGTTCTGCGGTGAGTCTCCTCAACCCCCGCCCCTCATTGCCGAGCACGATGGCGACGGGCCCGCTCCAGTCGATGTGATCGATGTCCGTGCCGGTTTTTCCCGCCGCTCCGAGAACCCTAAACCCGTGGTCGCGAAGTTGTTCGAGACAACGGGCCAGGTTGGTCACCCGGGCGATTCCCGTGAGTTCGCACGCTCCTGCCGACGCCCGAACCGCCGCCGGAGTCATGGCTGCGGAGCGATCCCTGGTGAGGATCAGTCCGGCGCCTCCGAGGGCGTGAGTGGATCGAACGATGGCGCCGAGATTTCCAGGATCCTGTATCTGATCCAGCACCACGATGACCGGATCCACGATATCGGAGATCGAATTCAGGAGCCCTTCCAGATCCAGGTAGGTGTAGCTGCCGGTGATTGCCATCACGCCCTGATGGTTCAGACCCTCGGAAAGAGCGTCCATCGACTCGCGCGAAACGACGTCCGACCTGACATTTGCCTTGTTGCACAACTTATCGATACGTTTGAAGGTTGCCCCGGCCAGGCCTTGTGCGAGGTAGACGACGCTGATCGAGGAAACGGCCTCCGGCGAGGCCAGGGCCTCGGTCACCGCGTTCGGACCTGCGATGATCCGCTTCATTTTTTATCCAGGGCTTCCCGTATCTCGTCGACGATGGCATCGGCCGCCGCAGCAGGATCCGTCGCGCCACGGATCGGGCGCCCCACCACAAGGTAATCGGCGCCGTCAGCGATGGCGCTCGAAGGTGTTGCGGCGCGTTTCTGATCTCCCACATCTGCACCAGTGGGTCTGATCCCCGGGGTGATTATGGAAACGTTTTGTCCCGCAGCTTCGCGGACGATGCGGATCTCTTTGGGAGAGCAGACTATGCCGCCGCATCCTGTCTCGGCGGCCAGTTGCGCGCGCGCGCCGACAACCTCCGAGGGGGTGCCGGAGATCGCCACCGGCGGCAGATCTTCGGGGCCCATGCTCGTGAGCAGTGTGACTCCCAGAATCTTGAGATCGTCGGATGCTTCTGCACAAGCGGCTTCGAGCATGGCCCGACCGCCACCGGTATGCACAGTGAGCATGGAGGCGCCAAGAGCATTTGCGGAACGAACGGAGCCGGCGACGGTGGCCGGGATATCGTGCAGTTTGAGATCGAGAAAGACCTTGAATCCGCGATCCAGGACCATCTGGACGGCGGCAGGACCGCATGCCGTGAAGAGTTCGAGACCGACCTTTATCAGACCCACCCGGCCTTCGATCCTGTTCAGCAGGCTGCTTCCCGTTTCGAGGTCAGGCACGTCAAGAGCGAGAATGAGTCGCTCGCGAGCTTGCTCGGTTGTTGTCTTCATAATGTATTGGGGTCAAGGTTTTGACCCCACCTTTTCTACAGGGTGAGCCCGCCGAGGGGATCGTCCGAAATGCCCGATTTCTTCTTTTTACCGCTACCGGACTTGCCGGCCGGGCGCCTCTTCCTGGCCTTCTTGGCTGCGGCTGCTGCCTGGGCTGCCAGTTGCTTGGCGCGTTCGAGGGCTTCCTTCTCGGCAAGGGTGCCCTTGGCGGCTGCGGCTTCCTTGGCGGCACTCTCCGCCGCGGCCTGGATCTCTCTCAACCTCGCCTCGCTGGCCTTGCGCTCCGTGGCGGCCGTCGCCTCGCGCTCGATCCTCTCCGCCTCCGCCGTCGCCGCTATCTGGGCCTTTTCGGATTCGGATTTCATGTACATGTAGATACCGATGCCGGCGCCGATCAAGATGATGCCGGCGATGAGGCCATAGACCCACTTGGGAAGGCCTCCCTTCTCGATCTCGATGCGCTTCAGCTCTTCCTCGTGTTGAAGCAGTCGCACCTGCTCATTCCCTCGGGCCTGGGCCTCGGCGTCGAGTGTGATCTTGAGCTTTGCTTCCTCCGCATTACGGACCTTGAGCTCTGCCTCATCTTTGGTGGCTTTCTCCGAGGCGATGCGGGAGTCCTCCTCCTCCTTGCGTTTGCGCTCATCTTCTGCCTTGCGCTTGCGCTCATCTTCTTCGCGAGCCTCACGCTCCGCTTTTTCCTCGGCCTCGCGCTCCTTCTCTTCCTTGGTCTGACGGTCATCCTCCATGCCCATCAGTTCCTGAAGCGCAAAGTTTACTGAATTTTCTTTGGAATCCGATTTCCTGGC
>JAUVAN010000099.1 GCA_030591725.1 Deltaproteobacteria bacterium | reverse complement strand
GATAGATACAACCCGCTTTGACGTCATGGTAGCCTACAGGAAACACGAGGAATGATGCTCCACCCGTTACTCACCACTCTCGGCAAGCTCTTCACCCGCCGTCACAAGTCCCGGCGGCTCGATCTCCACGTGATCGACTCTGCGGTGATGGGAAGAGAGATGGCGTTCTCGTCCCTGTCTCCACCCGCAGCCGCGCACGCAGGACGCACCGACCCTCACGTCGTTTACATGCTCCACGGATTCGGGGACGACCACCGCGCCCTGGACAGATACGGCATCTCCGACCGCCTCCACGACGCCATGACCGATGGCGGAATTCCACCCGTCCACCTGGTCATGCCACACGGCGAACGGGGGTTCTGGATCGACTGGCACGACGGCACCAGGTTGTACGAGAGCCACGTTGTGGACGAAGTGATCCCAGAGGCGGAGCACATTCTGGGACTGGAGATCCCTTCGGAGCGACGTCACATAATGGGCGTCTCCATGGGCGGCATCGGCGCCCTGCAGATGGGGCTGCGCCATCCGGAACTCTTCTCGTCGATCTCTTCCATCTCCGGCCCGGTCCTCACCGAAGCGCAGGCGGTGGAGCACGTCAAGTCCTCGTTTGCCAGATGGTTCGTCGATCTGAACCGCATCTTCGGCGACTGCACCGATCAGGAGTTCATGGAATCACACAACCCCTTCGCCATCGTGAAGCTCAAAAAGAATGATCCGCGCCAGCGGATATTCCTGGCGGCGGGAAGACAGGAGAAAGAGTTCTTCAGGGGAACCTCTACCGGATATCACGAGTTCCTGGACAAAAACGACGTTGCGCACCACTGGGAGATCTTCGAGGGCGGGCACGGCTGGAGGTTCTGGGCGCCCGTCATAGAACGAGCAATTTCGTATGCCGCGTCACACCAGCGGCAGGATCCACAAGGCGAACACCCATACGAGTGAATGGCAGATCATGGCCGGGACGAGCGAGCGAAGTCTTATGGTCAGGATGCCGAAGATCAACCCGCAAATACCTGCGGCGAGGGCGGCGAGGGTTCCCATGAGCACGGCGTAGAAACCGGCATAGACACCTGTGGCGAGGATCACCGCAACTGAATGAGGCATCATTATCATCAGGCGGGTCTGTACGAAGCCGCGCCAGAACAGCTCCTCCGACACGCCGAGCAACACCGCTCCCGCGATTCCCACGATGGCCGGATGGATCGCTGACGCGTGCCCTTTTATGCGCACCAGTTCCACGAAGAACGCGGGGACCGATCCGTCACCCTCCAGCGTGGCTCCGATCGACAACCCCGCAACGTGCTGCAACGCGAGGCTGAAAAATCCGTACAACAAGGCGGCCGCCCCGAGCCCGTAGAGCGCGTTCGTGGGCCTGAACGCGACCAACTCCCGCATGAGCTTGCGCTCGAACACAAAAGACAGAACACCGATCACCGGCGCCATGACCGCCAACAGCACCCACATGGAAAGCTCCGCCATCCTGCCGCCGCAGAAGGCGTACACGTAGAGCATCATCAACGGGGCGCGCAGGTCGTTGATGCTTCTTCTCGCGGGCGGTTTATCTTTGATATTTGCAGTCATACCTTCAACCTGTTCAACTGTCTTGCTATCATACAGGCGAGGAGAATCAAATGAAGACCATCGGTTTGATCGGCGGAATGAGCTGGGAATCGTCGGCCGAGTACTACAGAATTCTCAATGAGCTCGTGAGCAGCAGGCTCGGTGGGCTGCACAGCGCGCAAGTGATCATGGTCAGCGTCGATTTCGCCGTGATCGAGCGCGCCCAGTCGGAGGGACAGTGGGAACATGCGGGGGCTATTCTGGCTCAGGCGGCACTTTCCCTTGAAAAAGCCGGGGCGGATCTCGTCCTCCTTTGCACCAACACCATGCACAAGGTCGCGCACATGGTTTCGCAAGCCACGTCGTTGCCGTTTCTCCACATCGCCGAGGTGACCGGCGCTTCGATCGCCGCGCGAGGGTTCGAGAAGATCGGCCTGCTGGGCACCCGCTTCACAATGGAAGAGGATTTCTACCGGAAAGTACTGGAGGATCTCTTCGGACTCACCGTGATCGTCCCGCGCGCCACCGACGCCGGCACCGTTGACAGGATCATCTACAAGGAACTGTGCGCCGGGCGCATCGAGACCAACTCCCGCGAAGCGATCCTGGAAATCATTGACAGGCTCGTCGGAGAGGGCGCACAGGGGATAATTCTCGGCTGCACGGAGCTGCCACTCCTCATCCGGGACGAGGACACGGCCATCCCGCTGCTCGACACCACGCGCCTGCACGCCACAGCAGCGGTCGACCTTGCGCTCGCCGATCACGAGGATCACTGAATGCGACGACCCTCGACGATACCGGCTGCCATCCTTGGCACGGCGATTCTCCTCGGTGCTCTCGATGTATACGCCGGCGCGTTAAAGGTAATCGCCGACGCCCCTCCCCCGGGCGGTTGGGGAACAACGCGCGGCCTGACCATCGGCCCAAGCGTCGCATGGGTTGGCGGCAAGGAGATGGGGAACGCCTTCGCTCCGGGGCTGGATCTCACGTATTTTCACAAGATCAACACTCCCCTGTTCGTGTGGATATCCCCGGGGGCGCGGCTGTGGATCGTCGATGGAGAGACCGGTGTAATTCCCTACGTTGAGGCCGGATTGGGGTTTCTGTTCTTCAACGCGGGCGTCGGGTACGGAATGGGATTTGATCCCAAAACCGTGCCGGCCCACAGCGTGCACGGCTTCTTCGGCGTGGCCATTCCGATCTGGACGCCGAAAAAGGGACGTCTTTTCTATGTCGAACCCTACTACCGCCCCACCTGGAACATCTCCACCGGGGATGACACTGCCGGTCATGAACTTGGGATGATGATCAAGTGGTTGTTTGGGTTTAGAGCGGGATGATCGGGACGGCTTATAACAGACCTTCTTTGCTTCGTTCTTCCAAAAGATATTTTTGGAGTTCACGTTCCCCTCTCATGACATACAGAATATATGCCTTTTTCCCATCCACTCGATAAAAAACCCTACAAGGTCCGACGATAACCTCCCTGTATGAAGTTCTTTTCAATTCAGGGGGTCTCCGACCCGAGTTCGGATGTTGTTCCAGACGCTCAACAACCCTAAAAACCTTTTGGACAAGTTTTTGCGCTGCCCTCAAATCGTCAAGTGCTACATATTCGGCAATTTCTTCCAGGTCCAAAAGAGCAGGACTAGTCCATATCAATTGAGCCATTTCTTCATTTTCCGTCTTGCTTGCGCATGAGTGTGTACGCGGTTTTCCAGAACTGCCCTTTCGCCCCTGGCAATTCCTTCAAGAATTCGCATTCGTTCTTGCATCATGTCATACGCATCAGCATCAACGAGATAAGCCGAGGGTTTGCCGTGCTCCGTAATCAACACAGCTTCCTTTGTCTTATGCAACTCGGCCAGGATCTTGGTTGCTTGCCTTTTCAATGTTGTCACGATTTCGGTCTTCATAAAAGTAATACTATAGTATCACTTTTTTTCGGTCAACATATTTTCTATTAGGCGCCGACCCCCACGCACCCTGGCGGAAAGGAGCGATTCCCGGGCGGCGGTGCTGTCGTTTCGCACGGCTATTCGGAGCGCGCGGCGGGTGCCTACGAGAACAACGAGCTTCTTGCCTCTCGTCAGCGCGGTGTAGAGAAGATTCCGCTGCAGCATGACGAAGTGCTGTGTGTGAATTGGAACCACGACCGCGGGATACTCACTGCCCTGTGACTTGTGCACCGAGCACGCGTAGGCGAGCGTGGTCTGATCCAGCTCCGAGGCCGGGTACCGCACGGTCCTGTCCATGTACCGGATCTCCAGCCACTGACCGCCCTCCCCCACGGCCGTCACGCGGCCGATATCTCCGTTGAACACCTCCAGGTCGTAGTTGTTCCGAATCTGCATGACCTTGTCACCGAGCAGGTAGCGACTCTCCCTTCCCACCGACTCCGGCGGCCGTGGGTTGAGCAACTCCGCAAGCTCCCGATTCAGGTTGGTCGTCCCGAGCAACCCCTTGTGCATGGGCGTCAGCACCTGAGTATCCTCGATGGGATCGAACCCGAACTTGTCGGGGATCCGGCTGGACACGAGCTCCTTGATGACCTCCAGGCATGCCTCCGGATCATCCCTCTCCACCATGAAGAGATCGGCGGAAGATCCGCGTTCCCCCACGCGCGGCTCCCTCCCCGCCAGCACATCGTGGGCGCCGGTCACTATCAGGCTCGACCGGGCCTGCCGAAAAATCTCTGTCAGACTCACGACGGCCAGGCGCCCGCCCGAAGCTCCGTCCAGGGACAGGAGATCCGAGAGCACCGTTCCGGGGCCCACCGAGGGCAGCTGATCAGGATCCCCCACAAGAATAAGTCGCACCGATGACTTGAGCGACGCCACGAGCGCGGCGAAGAGCTCAACGTCCATCATTGAGACCTCGTCCACTATCACGACGTCCTCGTTCAGCGGGTTCTGAGCGTCGCGCGCGAAGCTCATGGACTTGGGCGTAAACTCGAGCAATCGATGAATGGTCCGGGCGTCTCTACCCGTAGCCTCGGCCATGCGCCTTGCCGCACGCCCAGTGGGCGCGGCCAGCGCCAGCGAGAGACCCAGATCCGCCAGGCAGGCCGTCAACCCGCGCAGCAGAGTCGTCTTCCCCGTGCCCGGCCCCCCCGTCAACACCATGACCTTGGCGTGCTGAAGAACTTCGAACGCCTGTCGCTGCTCCGTGGCCAGCTCTATCCTCGACAGCGCCTGCGCTCGTTCTGCGGCCTCCGCTGCGTTAATGGGCAACCTTCGCGCAGACCCTGACAGGATCCGCTCGAGACCGCTCGCCGCCTCACGTTCCGCCCGATGCAATCGCGGAAGGTACACCGCCGCATCGAGCCCCGTCCCCTCCATCATGATCCCACCCATGAGCGCCAGCCTGGAAAGGGCTCCCTCGAGTTGATCTATCTCCAGATCGAGAAGATCCTGAGCCCTCGGCAGCAGATCCCCCTGGCGGGCAAAGACGTTCCCCTCAGACGCCAGCTCCTCGAGGGCATAAACCAGACCCGCTTCCGCTCTGTACGGAGACTCCCGGGACACACCCAGGTGAGCGGCGATCTTGTCCGCCGAGAGAAACCCTATTCCGCTCACGTCCATTGCCAGACGGTAGGGATTCTCGCTCACGATGCGAATGGCCTTCACACCGTACCGCTTGTAGATACGGTGGGCGAAAATCGGCGAGACCTGCGCCGACTCGAGAAAGACCATCACGTCCCTGACGTCGCGCTTGGCCACCATGGCCGATGAGATCGCGGCTCCCCGCTTGGGTCCGATCCCCTCGACCTCGGAGAGCTTGCGAGGGAGTTTCTCTATCACCTCCAGGGTGTCCAGGCCGAATCGCTCGACCAGGCGCCTCGCCATGACCGGCCCGATCCCGGGCACCAGCCCCGACCCCAGAAACTTCTCTATTCCCAACAGGGTTGCGGGCGCCAGCGACAGGCAGGTCTGCGCCCTGAACTGACGGCCGTGCTTCGGATCCACCTTCCATGCGCCCGAGAACCGCACGCTCTCTCCCTGATCCAGCCGCTGAAAGCTCCCGACGACGGTCTTGAGAAGGGGATCATCCCGTGAGGACAACCGCAGAACGGTCCATCCGTTTTCGTCGTTGCGAAAGACCACTCGCTCGATAGTACCTTCGATAGTGGTGGGGGATCCTGTCTGACGGGCCATACGATTATTTACTCGGATTCGATCCGACGGGCAATTGATATGACGATATCGTCACACGGTGGTTATCGAGGTTTGTCTTCGCCTCAGATACAACCGAGACTGTCTTTCATGGAATCATATTGACAGGATTCGGCGCTCTCGCAGTCTTTTTCATAGTACTCGATGCTACCACCGTCATCCCAGCAAGCGGCCACGGCATCGAGATCGGGTGAACAGCAGCCATAAAATTCGTCCTTGGAAGACCATGACCACGATGATGTGTCGCAATCTCCGGGTTGCGGCGAAGGACAGCATATCATTTCGGCGTTTGTCTGGGCCTCTATCTCGCAGGGACTCATACCCGTATCGGTGTCAGTGTCGGTGTCCGTATCCGAGTCGGTGTCAGTATCGGAATCGGTATCGGAATCGGTATCGGTATCGGAATCGGTATCGGTATCGGCATCTGAATCGGTGTCTGTGTCGGTGTCTGTCGCTCCACCGTCGTGTAGCGGTGGGGTGCCGTCCCCGCAACCGATGGCGACCAATATCGACACCAAAATGGCAGCCGTCCGCACATTCATCATGTCATTGAACATTGCTATCTCCTCTTTCATGCAGTTGGGTTCAGCATACCCTTTTTCTATTGGTGCCCGCTACAAGAGATTCCTTCGAAAAACTCTTCCATTGACTATTCGATGGGTACGTCGGGGACGTCGGAGATCGGCGCGACGCCGCAGCCGCCGGGGTAACCGAAGCTGACGTCGTTCGAATAGCCCACCACCGTCGTGGAGAGCGGACCGTCGGAATCGATGGTGTGATATCCACCGACCAGCTCTACGTGCAGATACTGATAGTCCGTTCCTTCGTGAGATCCCAGCGGAGTGAAGGCCTGGCTGACCGGGGCGCCGTCGAGGGTAACCGAGGCGCCTCCCGCCCTCACGATGGTCACGTAGTTGGTGGCGTACCCGAAGGGCACCGAGAAGATGTACTCGGTTTGAAGCTGGTCCACGGCAGGGAGCACGATCATCGAGGGATCGCCTGGGTACGGGTTCAGCAGTGTCCCGAAGAACTTGTTGCTCAGAAGGAACTGGGTCACCGAGAAGGTCTTGTCCGGATCGCTCGAAGCCACGACGAAGGGTTGATCCGACATGAACTCGGCGGTCTGGTATGCGGCGAGGGTGGCGGGCGCTCCGGCCGGTGCCGCCGGATAGTATTGGAGCTGCGTGTCGTCGAACCCCGCACTTATTCGGTACAGGCTCATGCAATCATCGTTTCCCCTGGCGTCGGCCGCCGGGGCAACTGCATAAGCGCTCCCCCAGGCCTCCAGGGGTAACATCTGGTGTTCGACGTGATCGGCGCAGCACTCGGTAGTGTCGGTCGGCTCCGATGTGGCGACGCTGCCCGAAAAAACCGCCACCTTCTTGTCGGCCTCGACACGCGTGCCCGACAGGCTTCCGCCACCGTTTACTCCGGACGAAATCGCCGTCAACACCTGTCCTCGATCGAGCAGGACGTTCTGGTAGGCGCCGGCGTACAGCGGGTTGGTCGGATACAAAGTCACCTCGGTTCCATCCTCCGTGGCGACCACCGAAACAAAACCACCGGTATTGTGCACGTTGGCCGAGAACGCGTCGGCAGACACCAGATTCGCCGAACCCGTGATCGCCGTATAATCCTTTGACAAAACCGTAGAGGGGAACAGCAGCGAGGCGTCGTTCGAATAAACGGCAGTGGTGTTGTCGATCGGGTTGAACTGATACGCGGCGATCGGCACGTCGCTCTCGATACGGAAGGCGGTCCCATCGCTGGTGGTGGCTCCGGGCATGATATTCTGGGTTGGTAGCTGAACGGTCACGATGCCATCCACGGGCACAACCCCGCTGACAATTGGTGTCCCGCTGCCGCCCGAGAAAATGTCCACCGTCGCCTCCGTCTGCGACGAGGTGTTTGCAACCACCACCGCGAACTGCTGATCGTGCGGCACCACCGCAAGCGGCGCCTGCGAGACGTTGGGCAGATCCACCGCCCAGAACTCGCATCCCAGGTTTGACGGACCCATATTGTCACAGGGATCTGTGCTGGAATCGGTATCGCTATCCGTGTCGCTGTCCGTATCTACATCCGTATCGGTGTCCGTGTCGGTATCGCTGTCTGATCCTGTTGGATTGTGAGAACTGCTCTCGCAACCGAATGAAGCGACTGCCGTTATTGCGATTGCGACAACAACAAACCTGGTCATCATGGCAAGTATTTTCTTCGACATTGTCCCCTCCTGAAGCACGAACTACTCTATATGTGTAGGAGAATAAATGCCATACTCGATCCGGCCTGCACTCTGGTGAAATGATGGATAAAGTACTCAAACTGCTCGAGACCAACCCGATAATCGCGGCGGCGGCCTATATGGTAGGCGCGCTGGTCGTCGCGTTCGTGCTGTGGATATTCATCTCCAGAGTACTTCTGCGACTGACGAAGAAAACCCGTACCGTGGTGGACGACGAAATAGTCGCCGCGCTGCGGCGGCCCGTGTTCTTGTCGGTGCTTCTCATCGGCGCGTGGATGGCTTTCGCCAGGTTTTCGCCGAAGGACAGCATACGTCAGGTTGTTTTCGGTGTGATCGTCACGTTGAGCATCATCCTGTGGGCCTCGGCGGCAACAAGGATCGCCAGAAGTGTCCTTGGCGCCTTTTCGCGCAACATGGGCGAACACAAGCTGATCCAGCCGCGCACGCTGCCTCTCTTCGATGTCGTGCTCAAGACCCTCATCGTCGGTGGCGCGATCTACGGGCTCCTGCTCACGTGGGACATCAACGTAACAGCGTGGCTGGCCTCGGCCGGAATCGTCGGAATCGCGGTCGGCTTTGCCGCCAAGGACACCCTCGCGAACTTCTTTTCGGGAATTTTCATCATGGCCGATGCCCCGTACAAGATCGGCGATATGATCGTCCTCGACTCGGGAGAGCGGGGCAAGGTCACCGACATCGGTATTCGCTCCACGCGCATCTTGACCCTTGATGACATTCAGATAGTCATACCCAACGCCTACATGGGAAATTCCAAGATCATCAACGAAACGGCGGGCACCGATAAAAAACGGCGGCTCGTCATCAACGTTGGCGTGGCATACGGAAGCGACATCGACAAGGTGCGCGCAGTCCTCGTGGATGTTGCCGAAAAATCCACGTACCTGGCAGAAGATCCCGAGCCACAAGTGCGATTCCACCAGTTCGGCGACTCATCGCTCGATTTCAAGCTCCAGGGATGGATTGAAGACCCGCTCCTTTTGGGCCCGGCGCGCGATGCCCTGAACACGAGCGTCTATAAAAGCTTCAAAGCCGCCAACATCGAAATCCCCTTCCCACAGAGGGATGTGCATCTCATCAAGGACAACTCACCCAAGTAAAAGACCACAGTCTCCACACGCTCCTTCAACCAGCGGTCCCACGGTTCCACAGGCCGGACAGGCGACCTCCCCCGCAGAGTTGGGACCCACCGGCACGGCAGGGGCCACCGGTACAAGACCCTCCCTCATCAGCCCTTCCTCCCACTGAACGCGCATGAGAGCGCCCAGTTTGGGAACGTCTGCCTCCTCGACGAGGAGGCTACCCTTGGTGCTTCAGCCCCCCGAGGAACACGGGCCGATGAGCGCGGGTATATCCGCCGCCAGACACTGGTCCTGTAGCTTTTTTATCGCAGGCAGATCCGCCTTGACCGCCGTCACGAGGGTCCCCCCCGCCTCAATCCGCCGCTCAATGATCTCCCGCGCTTCGCTCTCGCTGTTCATTGAATAAGTTTACCAATAAAAAAGGGCATGGGAAATCTCCCAGACCTTTTTAGTTACCTGGTTGAGCTACCGACCTTTCGCACAGCCCGAAAAAAACTGGACACAGCAAGGAGAGTCCAGACAACGATTCCGGCAAATGCCAACAGGCGTACGTGCCAAGCACTCGCGGAACAGTAACGTTCCAGAATGATGAGTCTTTCATAGTCGCACTCCCAGACCTGCAATACCGCCGACCCCGATGATGCGCGATTACCCGTCAAATGTCGCCCTGAGACACTGAAAAGGTCAGCCTCTTTGTCACGCCTCGACTCGAGAGGATTTCCTGTCCTACCGCGAAAAGTGGAAAAAGAAATGAAGTTGACACCCTGCTTTGCCGATGCTAAATCTCCGTCGCTCTTAAGCGGCGGGGCGGGTAGCTCAGTTGGAAGAGCGCCGGCCTTACAAGCCGGAAGTCGCAGGTTCAAGCCCTGTTCCGCCCATTATGCCCGGATACGTTGATTGAAAAATGGGGTGGTAGTTAAGCTGGTTATAACGCCGGCCTGTCACGCCGGAGGCCGCGGGTTCGAGTCCCGTCCACCCCGCCAAAACCCTGTCGAGAAATCGGCAGGGTTTTTGTGTATTTAGGGGTGTGCGTTTCGTTTCTCAACCTTATTTCTCCTGCCCGTTGCCGCTATGTTGCCGTGAAGTCGGCGGTGGTCCGTCCAAGACGGCTACCGCGTCGTGTAAATGCTCGGGCTTCAAGTGCGCATAGCGCAGAGTCGAATTAATGTCTCTGTGTCCACAGAGTTCTTTGATCTCCAACAGGGGTCTTCCCAAAATCGCCAGGTGCGACGCGAACGTGTGTCGTAGCGTGTGCCAGTGGATCTCGCGCATGCCGGCATAACGACAACATCGCTTGAGCGCCACGTCCGCCCGCCGGTGGATGTGACGCCCTCCGTCGTCCTTGCAGAACACGAGCTCTCCCTTGAGGTGTCGAAGATCGCGCAGAAGATCCAGCGTCTTCGGTGACAAAGGGATCTCCC
The DNA here is from genome assembly GCA_030591725.1 of Deltaproteobacteria bacterium. Classification (GTDB taxonomy): domain Bacteria; phylum Myxococcota_A; class Polyangia; order JAAYKL01; family JAAYKL01; genus JAUVAN01. The sequence continues at coordinate 1,250 of JAUVAN010000099.1, read as the reverse complement.
GCTGCCGCCCTCCCTTGGGCGTGGTAACGTGCCCGCGATAGTAGCTGCGGCGGATCACAACCCGCCCGGCCTTCAGGTCCACGTCTCTCCAGCGCAACTCGCACATTTCCCCGTACCGCACGCCCGTGCGAAGCGCGAAAAAAATCATCGCGTGCCACTCCGGGTTGTACCGGACAAATGTCGCCCAGAGACAATGAAGATTTTCTTGGGGTCCGGGTAGCAGGGTGTAGAATTCTGGTGAAAGCGGCGGCATTCCATGGCGAATGATGCCCTGGTTGTTTCTTGAAAACCTGATTTGGGTCTCGTGACCTTTTAGAACGACAGATTTGAAAGGATCGGGCGGCGATGGTCGGGTTTTGAATGGAACGGTCCGTTGAATTCACGCTTGAGCCATGAATAGTGGAAACGACCAAGTTGTCGGGTAAATCACAACTCGTCGTTTGAGCATAGGCGGGCGGTTGGAGGGCGGTAACACCCGGGTGGGAATTCTCGTTCCCAATAGCCGTTACGGAAATCCCACGAGGCCTTGATGAACTCGTTTCGAAAGTCGTTCCACTTCTCGCGGTAGGACAGGAAATCCTCTCGAGTTGAGGCGTGACAAAGAGGCTGTGCTCCGCTCTTTCTGGGATTTCCGGGGCGATCGCGAGGATCGCGTTCGAAGAGAGCGGAAACACCGATCACTGTTCGTTTGTCGGCACGGCGTTTGGTGGCCTCATATTCTTCGATCTCTCGAACGCCTCTGCGTATCTTAGTTTGGCGTTGATTCTCGGACAAGTCCATCCATGCGGGCAGCGGGGTGGTTTCGACGGTGACCCATTTGAGGAAATCCTTGGGTCGCAATCGTTTGTTTCTGTTGCCACCGGCCTCCCAGTAGCCTTCCCAGTCGATGTACCAGTAATTCAGGGGTTCGCCGTGCGCCTGATGTTTGAAAGTGGAAAAGAAGGGCGATTGGCTCACCTTTTCGACCAGGCCGTCCTTGACCACGTTTGTTAACGCGTAGAAGAGCTTCTGTTCAGCGGGTTCATCGCTGACGCATGCCTCCATGCGATATCTGGCGCCGAGGAGGTGACCCTCACGCTCGAGGATCTTGTTCATTCCGCGGGCGATCAGCGAGTTGGCGTGTTGCTCGAATTTAGCGATGTTTTCGAGGTGTTCTGTATCGGCCGAGATCCCTTTGTGCAGATGATTGGAGTTGGATTCGCAGGCGTGAAGCCGTACTGGATTGTCTTTCAGAGCTCTTCCGATGCTGG
>JAUVAN010000040.1 GCA_030591725.1 Deltaproteobacteria bacterium | reverse complement strand
TTTGTAAAAAGATCGTGAGTATAAACAGGTATATTTCCAATACTGGAAACCTTTGTATCAATGTAGGTAATATCAACAGGTAAATCATCCATTGAAACTCCCACCAGGTGATGTCATCGTTGTCATGGGCCGCGCCGAGCACGTCCATGTTGCCATCTCCGTCAATGTCCGCCGCGTATACCGACCTGGCGCCGCCGTATTCCCCATCCACCATGTGCTCGGTCCAGGCAGTGCCGTCGCCCGCGGTGTTCTCCCACCAGGCGATGTCGTTTACAAATTCTGCCGCGCCGAGAACGTCCATGTCGCCGTCGCCATCAACATCCGCCGCGTGTACCGAATTGGCTCCATTGAATGATCCATCCACCGTGTGCTCGGTCCAGGTGGTGCCGTCGCCTGTGGTGTTCTCCCACCATGCGATGTCGTCTGCGTTGTACGCCGCGCCAAGCACATCCATGTCGCCGTCACCGTCAACATCCGCCGCGTATACCGACCTGGCGCCGTTGAATGCCCCGTCCACCGTGCGCTCGACCCAGGTAGACCCGTCACCGGCCGTGTTCTCCCACCAGATGATGTCATCGTCTCCCGAGGCCGCGCCGAGCACGTCAATGTCGCCGTCGCCATCGATGTCCGCCGCGTATACCGAATAAGCGCTACCGACTACCCCACTCACCGTATGCTCGGTCCAGTTGGGAATCGAAACACAAACCGCGCCGGTATCAGTGTCCGTATCCGTATCTGTATCAGTGTCCGTATCGGTGTCCGTATCAGTGTCCGCGTCGGTGTCCGTGTCCGTGTCCGTATCGGCGTCCGTGTCCGTATCGGTGTCCGCATCGGTGTCCGTATTTCCCGCGTCGGCAGCGGTCAGTGTCTTGTAAAAGTCGCAGGAGGCCAACAACGCTACCAGACACAATAACCACGTTATCCTGCCCATTTAAAACCTCCCCACAATCATCATCCCCGCACTCTCGCCGTCGAGCAACGGAGCCAGGGATACTTCAGTTTCATTATCAGTCGAGAAAAGCGGCTCGACGAAGAAGAGCGTGATTCCCGCCGCAACTCCGACCGCGCCTACGCCGGCAAGAATCCTTGTCGCGAGTTGCTGCTTGTTCACCGTGTCCTGCCTCTTCTCCATACTTTCGAGATCCTGGAGGGGGCACTCTCCGCCGGGACAGATCACGTCAATCCTGTCTTGCTCATTATTGGCAACGGCGCTGGTTATGATGGCTCCCACAAACCCGCCGACTCCCACACCGCCGACGATCCATGTCAAAAAACGTTTCCTGGGATCCCAGTCGAAGGACTCCCCGTCGCGCTTCTTTCCTGATACCTCCCCGAACTCATCTTCCGTTTCGTCCAACCCGGTCTTGTATTCCTCGGTCAGAGCGGCAATCTCGTTCAGAACCCTGGTCTGCGTCTCTTCCGAAATCTTGCCGCTACCCTTTATGAGAAATGTTCTGTACGCATTGACCGCGCGCCGATACGACTTCGCGCCGGCGAGGGCCTCGCCGATGTACTCCAGAAACTTCCAGTTTGGGTATAGCCGATACGCCAGCTCCAGGGACCAGGCGGCCTCCTTGTACTGACCCTGCTCCAGTTGCTCCCTCCCCCGCTTGTAGTGTATCGGAGCCTCTTTCCTGTCTTCGTCCATCTTGATGAGCGTTTCCAGGTTCGCAAGATCCTTCATCGCAGCTTTTTTTCGCGCTCCTGAAATATTGTCGCCGCTCTCCTCGAGGAACTTTTCGTACGCCTTGATCGCCCGATCGTAGTTCTTGAGCGCGGCCTCGATTTTCCCCATCAGCTCCAGAAACTCCCAGCTCGGGCTCAAGTCATAGGCCTTTTCCAGCTCTATCGCCGCCTTCTCGTAGCGGTGCTGCCTGTACAGCTCCTTGCCCTTGTTGAAGTGGGCCTGTGCCTCTTTGTTATTGGCCAGGTTGCTCTCTATTTTCTCCAGCCGCTCGAGCACACCCCTGGCCCACTTTCGCTTTGTGTTCGGAATTTTGCCGCCGCCATTTTCCAGGAAGGCCTCGAGGGCGTGAATTGCGTTCTTGTAGTCCTCCAGCGCGAACCAGGCCTTGGCTATGTACTCCAGGTATTCCCAGTTCGCGTCGAGGCTGTAGGCCTTGTCCAGGTGATATGACGCTCGCTCGTACTGGCTGCTTTCCAGAAACGCCACGCCGTCCTTGAAATGTTGTTCGGCCCTGTCTGTGTCGTTCGCCCGTACACAGGGAGTGAGCACGAAGGCTACCGCCAGCAATAAAGCAACAATGAAAAACCGCATTTTTCCCCGTCGCGTGTTTCGATTCTTTTCTATCTTGCCATTTATAGGCCCGGCGCTCAAGGGCACACAGCAACTCGCAGGTCGAAAACCCAGTGTGTTTCCGGTCTTGCCAGACCCCCGTTCATCTGTGATATGGTCCGGGCGATGAGACACCTGGCAATAATTCTGACCGCCATCCTTCTCGCTGCCGCATGCAAGGCCGAGATCGGTGACGCGTGCGCCTACGATATCGATTGCTCCCCCAACATGAACCGCAACTGCGACAGCACCCAGCCCGGTGGATACTGCCTGGTCATCGGCTGCGATCCGGAGGAATGCCCGAGCGAAGCGGTCTGCGTCGAGTTCACAACACCGTGCCCCGACGGCCCGGGAATCGATGAGGACGGCGGAGTCGAATACGAAGAAATGTGCAACCAGATCGAGCCCAACCGCGGGCGCACGTACTGCCTGAGACATTGCAAGACGGACAAGGGTTGCCGTTCCAGTTATTCGTGCATGCTCCCCGTAGACCTCAACGCTTCCGTCATCGACCTGGAGCACACAGATTCCGCCCTGGGCGTCTGCGTTCCCGATGTCTGAGAGTCGGCATTTTCGAAACTCGCGCAGACAGCGGATCTCATGCCAGGTGGAGGTGCTCAGGGAGGGGGACGACACGAGCGTCATTTCTTACACCAAGGACATCAGCACGGGCGGCGTGTTCCTGGTAAACACCGGGAATCTTCAGGTGGGCGAGCAGGTCAAGGTGATCCTCTCCACTCCTTCCACATGGGAGCCGCTCAGCCTGATCGCCGAGGTGTGTTGGAGCGAACCGACGACCGACGAAGACCTGCCCGGAGTGGGGCTCAAATTCGCAACCATCTCCGACGAACAGCTCATCACCCTTTCCAACTTTGTTTCATCACTCGAATTCGAGAGCTGACCCATTGACCCGAATGGGAAAACCCCTTAACTTCTCACACCGCAAAAGAGCGGTCGACAACAACTGACTGAAGAGATTAATGGCAAAGCAAGAACATATCGAACTTGATGGGGTGGTGGAAGAAGTGCTCGCCGGCGGTATGTTCAGGGTACGCCTCGATTCGGGCCTCGTCGTGCTGAGCCACCTGGCGGGAAAAATGCGAAAGTTCCGCATTCGCATCGTTCTGGGCGATCAGGTACGCCTTGCGGTATCCCCCTACGATCCGTCGAGGGGCCGCATCATCTATCGAATCAAATAACAACTTATTATCGGCCTGATCGGGCGGCACGCGCCCGTAGGCCCCAATTGACAACAAAAAGAAGGATGATAGGATTTACCTCCGTTTTCGGCGCCGTCGCCAAGTGGTAAGGCAGAGGTCTGCAAAACCTCCATCACCAGTTCGAATCTGGTCGGCGCCTCCGGATTGGGCAATCGTTTTCAATGAACCAGTCTAACCAATCAGACACCTCCGATTCACCAGGACTCAAAGGAGTTTCTGCGGCGATCCTCTCCGGCGCGGCCGCCGGCGTCATCGCCTCCACCCTGGATCTGAACCAGGCCCGGGGGGACGTCGAGGGAGCCGCCTCGATTGCCCTGCTGGCGCTCGGAATCCTCGGCCGGCTCACCCTGGCCGGAGCGCTGCTCTCCCTCATCACCTGGGTCGTCGCGCTCCTGGGCGGCGCCGCCGCCCGCAAGCTCCAGCGCTCACCGGGCACGGGCGCCGCGCTGGCCATCGTCGGGATCGCGGCCCCCGGCCTCGTTTACATATCCATGCGCCTCTTTCAGGGCGGGGTCACCTCTCAACTCCCCGCCCGCCCATTTTTGATCGGTGCGGTGGCCCTGTTGATGATTGCGCTGGTAGCCGCCGCCGCTCGTGCGATGATCGCGATCGTATCCGCTGCGGACGAAGGCGGTCGCAAGACAAGGATCTGGCTGCTCATTGTCTCCCTGGCCCTCGCCGTGGGCGCGCTCTGCATGCGCTGGTGCGACGCTCACATGTACCGCCGATTGTACCTCTACCTCCACGTCCTGCTCGCCGTGGGCACTCTCGGGGGATTCGCCCTGGCTCTGCGCCTGGTGGTGTTTCCACGATTCGCGCGGACCGCCGGCTCGAAGATAGGGGTCATCTGCCTTGTCGCCTGCGCGGTCCTGGCGATCCTGGCCTGTGTTCTTATGGACAGGCGCCAGGTGGTGAAGGTGGCGGTTTACGAGCGTACGGCGACCACCGCCAATGTGCTGCTCGTCACGACCGGCCCGCGAAAGGTGGGGGAGGGGCCGCGCCCATCCGCAGACACCCGAAGAATTCGCTACGAACGTGAACGCCTTGCCCTGCGGGCCTCGGCCTCCGGCGACTTCCCCGTATTCCCCGGCGCGCATTTCGTTCTCATCACCGTGGACGCGCTTCGTGCCGACAGGCTGGGGCTCTACGGTTACACCAGGCGCGATCTGTCACCCCGCCTGAATGAATGGGCAAAGACGGCCACGGTCTTCGAGAGAGCATATTGCGCTGCCCCCCACAGCTCCTACTCGATCACGTCGTTTCACACGTCCCACTACACGCACGACGAGGCCATGCTGGGTGTGGAGATCTCCCACCCGACCATCGCTCAGATTCTTCGAGATGAAAACTACAAGACCTCCGGCTTCTATACGCAGGGCATTTTCTTCACGCAGGGCGACAAGGTCGGCCACTACAGGACCAACAAGTTCGGTTTCGAAATCGCCAACCACGGTGCGCCCCCTCCAGACAAACTCACCGACAACGCCATCGCCGAGATGGACAGGCTCATCGGCCTGGAAGAACCCGCGTTCTTCTCATGGGTTCATTACTTCAACGTCCACGAGCCGTACAAGTCGAAGCGCTTCGGCACCTCGCCCGTGGACCGATACGAGGGGGAGATTGTAGAGGCGGATCGGGAGGTCGGCCGCCTGCTCGACTACATCGAGAGCAAGCTGGCCCGGGACACGATAATCGTGTTCACGGGGGACCACGGCGAAGAGTTCAAGGATCACGGCGGGCACTACCACGGATCGACTCTCTACGAAGAGCAGGTGCGCGTCCCGCTCCTCATCAAGGTTCCCGGCGCAAAGCCGGGCCGCATCAAGGCGCCTGTTTCCCTGGTGGACATCGCCCCAACCGTTTTGAACCTCCTCGGCGTCGAGCCCCCTGCGCACATGGTCGGTCAGGACCTGAGGCCCGCAATATTCGGTGGAGACGCCGCCCACGTGGACCAGCCCGTGTTCTCCTCGGTGATGCGCCGGCACATGGCTCTGATGTGGCCGTGGAAGCTCATCTCAGATCCCTCGCGCGGCCTGTACGAACTGTACAACCTTGAAACCGACCCGACCGAGAAGATCAATCGGTACGACAAGCACAAGAAGATAGCCGATGAGCTCCTGCAGGAGACCTATGGCTGGCTGGACGAGATCAGCCGCGGAGAAGACGCGGCGCACACGGCGATCAACCTGGGAAGAATGCGGGACAAGCGCTCCATTCCGGGCCTGCTGGCGGTCGCAGAAAATGACGGGGCTCCCCTGAAAGACCGTGTTGAGGCCTTGCAATTGCTGGCGGATATCAAGGCGTGGAGATCCATCCCGCAGATGACCGCGCTTCTGGAAGACTCGGAGGACGAGATCGGCCTTTTTGCGGCGCTCGCCCTGGCTGCGGTCAACAACGACGACGGGCGCGATCTGCTCAGGGACGCGCTCTTTGACGACGATCCGGGCATCAGGGACAGGGCGGCGATCTCCCTGGGCAAGCTGGACGACAAGGCGGCGGTCCCGGTGCTCATGGAGGCTCTCGGAAGAAACGATCTCAAGGTTCGGGAGGACGCTATCAGGCTCCTTGGAGATCTGCGGGACCCGCGCGCGACCGAGCCGCTGATCGAAACCATCGCCGAGGATCGCACGCGCTATCTCTCGGTGCTGGCCCTGGGCAAGATCGGAGATCCGCGAGCATTCGACACGCTCATGGACGTGCTCGAGCACGAAACCCACACGGATATCAGAGGCTACGCCGTGGTCGCTCTGGGCTGGCTGGAGCTGGAGGGAGCCACATCCAGATTGATGAGGATCCTCGACGAGGAACCGGAGATCAAATGGACCTCGGAGGCCCTCATAAGACTCGGAGCCATCAGAAAGGGCCTGTTGTTCGGCACGGACATTCAAAAGAAGGCGCCCGCCCTCAGGAGCGGCTGGGGTAAATGCACGTCCAGGGAACGAGTGATTTCAGGCGAGTTCATGGGCCGCACCACATGCGCCACCATCGGATCCGAGGCGACCCTGGAGATCGAGGCTAGCGCTCCGGACGGCGCCGTCGTATTCATTCGAGCGCGGCATCTGAACCCGGACAACACCGAGCGGACCACCCTTCGCATCACCGTCGACGGCGTGGTCGCAGGCGAGGCGATCCTTCGCGCCACAATGGAAGAATACCGCATCGATACGGCGGCCGATTTCTGGCCGCACGGAAAGCATGAGATCAAGCTGGAACAGGTGAACGCATCCGGTGGGAAATTCGAGGTGGATCACTTCCTGGTTGTTCCGTCGATAACCGATTGAACGTTTTTTTGAACATCTGGGATATTCGTCATGTCAAAGATGTCGGATATGGATTCAAAAAAACAAAGTTGTGATATGAAGAACTCACAACAACTTGGTTGAGGAGGAATGAGTCATGCGCATGCGCAATTTGCTTTTCGGTATGATCGTTGTCACTGCGGCGATGATGACATCCGGCAATGCAGCGGCCGGCAACAGCCCACTGGACACAAAGGCGGCCTCCATGAGCACCGCCAGTGCCGCCGAACTTGTCGCCCTGGGGGATCTTTACCTGGAAGCCATGAGGCTGGACGAGGCGAAGGCCTCCTACAAGGCCGCTCTCAAGCTTGAAGCCAAGTACGGAGACGCCGAGTTCGGGCTCGCCCGCATCGACATTACCAGGGGCAAGCTCGAGAAGGCGAAGAAGGCATGCCGGGGAGTATGGCGGCGTCACAAGAGCGAGAGCGTGGGCGAAGTCTGCGCCGGCTGGCTCTGGCTGACATTCGATCGTTCGGCACGCGCCATGGACGAGTTCCAGAAGGCCATCGCCAAGGGCGACCTGGCCCGCGGCAAGACCGGCATGGCGGAGGCCCACAGGCGTCGCGCCGACGACGGAATTGCAATTTCGGAATACCAGGAGGCCCTCACGGCAGGCGCGGGTTACATCGCCCGCCTGGGTCTGGGTCTATCGCAAGAATCCAACGGCGACACCGCCGCGGCCCTCTCCTCACTGAAACAGGCAACCACCCTGGAGCCGGCATCCTGCGAAGCGCACTTTCACTACGCCAGGGTCCTTCGCAAGGGTGCGGAAGCGGTCTCCCACATGCAGACGGCAATCGCCATCAGGCCCAACTGGACCGAGGCCTACGCAGAGCTCGGCGAGATCCTGCTCAAGAATGCCAACTTCGCCGCGGCGAAGTCTGCGTTCGAATCGGCAATCTCCACTTCCAGGGTAAAAAGCGGCACCACACACCTGGGCCTGGGCAAGGCGTTGTTCGGGCTGAAGAAGCCCATGGATTCCAAGAAGGAACTCGAAACAGCCATCGAACTGGTTCCAAATCTGGTGGACGCATACCTCCTGCTGGCCGACATCGAGTACGCAAACGGTAACTCCGACGCCTCCCTGGAAGCCCTCGACAATGCCAAGGCCGTGGCCCCCGGAGTGGTCCGGGTTTACCTGCACACGGGCGAGACCTATTTCAGGCTCGGTCGCTACACCAGCGCAAACAGCTACCTCAAGCAAGCGATCAACCTCAAGCCCGCTCTTTCCCTCGCCCACATGTACATGGGTGACATCGCCTGCGAACGGCGCCTCTACGCCGCCGGTCAGGTCCACTACGACAACGCGCTCAAGGGCGACATGGTCGGACTCTCTGCCGCCAGCATCGTGAAGCGCAAGGCCGTATGCAAATCCAAGCACCCCTGACCAAGCCCTGTGAACAATGAAACCCACATTATTTTCGACGAGATCCGCGGCGACAAGTCAGACGGCGCCACCTCCCTCGCCCTGAGAGGCCTCGACGCCCTGGATTCCATCTCACCCGATCTGCCGGATGATCCCGAACAGGCCATGGAGATCATCGTCGCGACGGTCACTGTTCTGGACAGCCTCAGACCCTCCATGTCGGCCATAGGAACCCAGGCTGTCTTCGCCGCTTCTCGGACCAGGTCCCTGATGGCGAGCGGTCTCAAACCGGGAGCAGCCCTCATCCAGGCCACCAATACCGAGCGAGAGATCCTCGGACAGGCAAACCTGACAATCGCCAATCTGGCCGCCAGCGAGATAGGCTGTGGCGGGTGTATAGTGTCCTGCTCCTGGAGCATCACGGCAATGAGAACACTCGTGGCCCTGCAACCCGATTCCATCCGCATCGGCGAGGGTCACCGACTCGGCGACGGCCTGAGGGCGGCGGGTTGGCTGGCGGCTCGCGGCCTGCAGGTGGAGGTTTTCCCGGACGGAGCCCTCCCCACGGCGGTGGAGGGATCCAGACTGGTGCTGGTGGGGGCGGATCAGGTGCTCGCCGACGGATCGGTCATCAACCGATGCTCCACTTTCTCGATGGCGATGGCGGCAAGCTACCACGGCGTGCCGTTCGTTGCCGCCTGCCAGCGGATCAAGCTCGGTGGGCGCCGACATGCCCGCATAGAAAGAGCGGACGAGCTGTTCGGAGACCTGCCCCCGGGTGTCACGGCCTGCGCGCCGCTCTTCGACGTGACGCCGGCTGATCTGATAGACAGCGTAGTAACCGAATCGGGACGCCTCACCCCATCCGAAGCCGGCCAGGTTGGAGAAGGAATCGCCGCGCTACGAAGCCAGATCCTCGGATAGAGGAACAGGGGTCAGGCCTGGGCGCCCGCGCATAGGTCGCAAGTTATTCCATCATTTAAGACCTGTATTGGCGACGCTGTCGCAATAATAGGTTGAAATTTTGCGTAATGGACGTTAAATTAACACCAAATGAAGCACAAAAAGCGATTTTTCAAGGGTACCCGCCAACACTATTTCCTGTTTGGTCCCCGTGGTACTGGTAAATCCACCTGGCTGCAGCGTCAATACGGAGACGCTGTCTGGATAGATCTACTCGACCCCCTTCAGTTTCGATCCTACGAGGCCAGGCCCGAAAGGCTGGAGAGCATTCTTCCAACAACGAGCCTGTCATCGGTGGTAGTCATCGACGAAATTCAAAGGGTCCCTGAGCTTCTTTCGGTTGTACACAAGACCATTGAACAACGGTCCGACCTTCAATTCGTTCTGACTGGTTCGAGCGCCCGAAAACTTAAAGCAACCGGCGCAAACTTGTTGGGTGGCCGGGCTGCCACAATGAAAATGAACCCCTTCATGGCTTCGGAGCTGGGTGATGACTTTAACCTCACGGAGTCTCTTTCCCTTGGGATGGTGCCGGTTGTCCGCGGCGCAACCGAACCCAGACAATCGCTGAACGGCTATATAGACGTTTACCTGCGACAGGAAATCCAGGCCGAGGCGATGGTGCGACGTATCGACAGCTTCACTCGTTTTTTGGAATCGATCAGTTTTTCGCAAGGCGCCGTTCTCAATCTGTCGGACGTGGCAAGAGATTGTCAGGTGAAGCGCTCTACCGTGACCGGCTTTGTGCAGATTTTGGAGGATTTGCTAATTGCAGATGTGCTTCCCGTATTCTCCAGGCGAGCCAAGCGCAATCTTGTATCCCACAACAAGTTCTACTTTTTCGATTGCGGGGTGTTCAGAAGCCTTCGTCCCACCGGGCCACTCGATAGCCCCGCTGAAATAGACGGCGCTGCGCTCGAGACTTTGGTATACCAACATCTTCAGGCCTGGGTGGCCTATTCGGACGCCCCGTCAAGACTCTATTTTTGGCGTACCCAGGCGGGATCCGAGGTGGACTTTATTGTTTACGGCGAGGCGGGATTCTTTGCCATCGAAGTGAAAAACGCCTCAACTGTTCGCCCCAGGGATGTTCGCGCCCTTCGCACGTTCCGTGAGGACTACCCCGATGTGAAGCCTTTGCTTCTATACAGAGGTAAGGAACGCATAAACGTGCGGGGAGTTGACTGTGTGCCAGTTGAGTCCTTTCTCAAAAAACTCAAACCGAACAATCCAATTGTGGGATGAGTATCGACATGTAGTGCACTATTCCATGGTAGCGCAATCCCTATTTGTGGACGCATTTGGCAATTCTTTATCTATGGTGCATAGGTTCCATCGAAACCAGCCGTCGGAGAGATTACCGAGAGGCTTGACCCCTTCTGCCGTAAGATTCTAAACCTCATACTCGACTTGAGCATGCTTTCGATGCATGATTTCTCAATGGAATCTACAATCGCACCCGGCTTTCTTGCGGCCGCTCCGCACATGCGCGATCCGTTCTTCGAAAAGACGCTGGTCTTCATGATGGAGCACAGCGACGAGGGTTCCATCGGGCTCATTATCAACCAGCTATCGAATATCGATCTGGCCACCGTGCTGACCGAGATGGAGCTGGTCCTCGAAGACCCGATCGAAGTGGCCGAGCATCCCCCAATCCTCATGGGCGGGCCGGTGTCGCCGGAGCTTGGCTGGATCCTCCACTCCTCCGATTGGCGTGGGCCCGAGACACGGGTATTCGAAGACAACATCGCGGTCACCGCATCCAGGGAGATCCTCAAGGACATCTCACAGCGGCGCGGACCGAAACGCTATCTGTTCTGCCTGGGGTATGCGGGCTGGGGACCGGGCCAGCTGGTTTCCGAGATCAAGACAGGAGCCTGGATCAACGTGCCTTGCAATCACGAACTCGTATTCGATGTCCCCATCGAAGACAAATGGTACAGCGCAATCACGAGCCTGGGTATAGATCCCGCCAACATCGCTCCCATTATCGGCGACGCCTGAATGCGCGCCGGTAGATACCTCGCTTTCGCAACAGCGTTGTTCCTGTTCACGCTTCCGGTGTTCGAGCTCCGGGCGGACGACAACTCTGTTGAAACCACTGCCGCGCACCGAACCGAAGCGCCGGACAACCATTTCTTCGGCCAGGTGGAGACCAACCTCTCCTTCCTCGGCCAGTTCATCTCGGGGAACGCAAAGCTCGGATCGTTTGCGTACGCCGGACGAATCGGCTGGAGAAAGGACCCCTGGGATCTGTTCATGGTGGTCGAACACGGTTTATGGCGAGATATCGAGAGCGCGGACGAAGACAGCCTGTCCCTGCAGGTGCTGGATCTGGGACTCGGCGCAGGGTACAGCTACTTCAACGACAACATGCGCATCAGCCTCGCGGCTGGCCCCTCCATCTTGTTGACCAGGTCACAACTGGACGCTCCGGGTTCAACGGGTTTCTTCTTCGACTTTCGCCCTGCGGGGTTCAGATGGAAGCCGGGAAAGGCTGTGTCCATCGAGCTTCATCCTTTCACCTTCGCCATGGTCGTGCCGGTGCTTACGGGTATCCCTCTTGTCTACATGAGTTACCGTACTGTTCTGCTGATTGGTTTTGAAACATGAGGGTTCAGTACTTGAAACCGAGAGAACTCATCGCCGCCGTACTACCTGTGCTTCTGGCCCTCATCTGCCACTCGACGAGGGGCGTCGCCCATGACGTGACGGTCCCACCGGACCACACTTTGTACATCCAGATCGAACAGTTCGCGGCCTTCTTCAACGACGACGCCGAGAACTCCAACATCGCCGGCGGCTTCGGATACGCCGGCCGGCTGGGCTGGCGGAACAAAAAATGGGGCGTCTTCGCTCAATTCGAACGGGATTTCTGGATGATCAGCGAGGTGGACCTGGATCTCGTCAACGGCGTCCTCAACTTCGCCGCCGGTGCGGAGCGTCTCTCCTTCAAGGATCGTGTGCGATCGAGCATCGCCTTCGGCACATCCACCCTGATGTTCGATACCGTGTTCGACGAGGCAGGCACAACCGGCCTCTTCCTGGACTTGCGGCCCATCAGCCTTCGCTGGCCGGTTAGCCGCAAGGTCACACTGGAGGTGAGTCCGATATCCGTAACGCTATTGGCGCCGGTCCTCGGAAATCCGGGAATCAGAAAAATAGAATACAGGACGGTGTTGACCGTGGAGGTGTCCCTGTGAGCCGTCACCGGATCATGATGGGGATGGTCGCCGCCCTTTACCTGACGGTCGCCTCCGACTCCCTGGCATATACTATAAACACCGGCTTCACCGACCCTTGCCACGAGAAGATGACCTACCGCGCGGCGAAGGACCTCTTCGCAAACGGACTTTTCGAGCCCGAAAGCTCCATTCATGTTCCCACCGGCGACGCCTGGAAGGCAGTCAGCGACTACATCACCCGCACAATGAACCTGGAGTTTGAAAGCGACGCACAGGAGTTTGCGGTCGTGAGTTTCATGATCGGAGCCAGATATCCCGACAACCGCGGCAAGTCGATAACCAACGTGCAATCCCTCCGGGAAGTGCACAGAGATCCTCACCGACAGAAGGATCATTTTCTCCGGGAGGTGAACGACGATTACTCCGCCGGGAACGATCTCGCCATAGAACGAGGCCTGGATTTCATCCGGTTCAACGTTGAGGCCATGCGGGAAGCCCGGAATCGTCCACCCTCTGAACAGGTGGTGAAGATACCCCTCTACGTCGAGTTTTACGGGATGGTCGACGTGAAGATCTGGGACCCGGCGTTCCGGCTGGGTATCGCCACACACGCGGTGCAAGACTCCTTTTCACACACGATCCGAAGCGACGACCTCCATCGAATTCGCCACGTGATGAACTACGTGGACGCTGTGACGTACAACTACAAGCAAGATCGTGACGGGCTTCGCCACTCGTGGGCCATGGACCGCTGCAACGAGGAGGCCGTCGATATCGCGGCCGGCGCGCTCGAAGCGACCACCGATTTTATTGCGATCCTCGCCTCGGACGATGATGTCATGGCCGACGACCTGGAGCGTTTCTTCGACGATTGGATGATCTACGAACAGGGATGCAACGCGGAAAACGATTTTTGTAACTCCAGATGGGCGGACATAGCCCGGATGGATCCGTCACTGCCCGTTCTCGAGGAAATCTTCGACTGCAGTCAGGCTCCGCAGAGCGGATCCATGAGATTCATTGTTGTCCTCCTTGCCATGGTCATCGCCCTCGGCGCCCGGCGCATCATTGTCATTGCCCGCAGACGGATTTCAAGATAACCACTCTTCCATGGTCGATTTCGATGAACTGACCAGACAGGTCGAGGCGTGTTCCCTCGCGGGTACAACCGGAAAGATCATTTCCGTAGACGAACTCGGCCTCGAAGCGCTTCTCCCCGGCGCCCGTATCGGTCATCGGGTGGAGGTGTCCTCCGCACCGGGTGGACCGGTGATCCGAGCCGAGGTGGCCCGTTGCGAAGGAGCGCGCGCAAGACTCCTGCCCCTCTCCTCCACCACCGGCATCGGTGTCGGAGATCGGGTGGAGATCGTTGAAGCAGCCGGAACCATCCCGTGCGGCGACGCCCTGATTGGACGTGTTATCGACCCCTTCGGCGCTCCGCTGGACGGGCTTCCCCAACCCGCAGGAACTCAACCCTGGCCCCTCCATCGCCCCGCGCCGGATCCCATGTCGCGGGACGCTATCGATGAGCAACTCGTGACCGGTTTGAGGGCCGTCGACGGATGCCTGGCGATCGGAAAGGGCCAGCGGATCGGACTCTTCGCCGGCCCCGGAGAGGGCAAGTCCACCCTTCTGGCCACCCTTGCGAAGCACGCTGCAGCTGACGCATGCGTGATCTGCCTGGTGGGCGAGCGTGGCCGCGAGGTCAGGGAATTCGTCGACGGGATCCTCGGAGAAGAGGGATTGGGCCGATCGGTTGTGGTGCTCGCTCCTGCGGACGCTCCACCGCTCATTCGCGTTTCGGCATTGGAGACCGCCACCGCCGTGGCCGAGTGGTTTCGATCACAGGGGAAGCACGCTCTCCTTCTGGTGGACTCGCTCACGCGGGTCGTTCGCGCCCGCCGGGATATCGCCCTCGGGATGGGGGAGGCGCCCGCCCGTGCGGGATTTCCCGTCTCCGCTTTCTCCACCCTCCCCGCGATGCTCGAGCGCGCCGGCCGCGACGGCGTTGGATCCATTACCGCCGTCTATGCAGTGCTGACCGAGGGCACCGATGACGATCCGGTGGCACAGGAGGCCCGCTCCCTGCTGGACGGGCACATCGTCCTGTCCGCAAGGCTCGCCGGCGCGGGACGCTGGCCGGCCATTGACGTGGTGAAATCCATCTCCCGGGTGATGGGTTCCATTGTCTCCGAAGAGCACCGGCTGATCGCCAACACGCTTCGACGCCTGCAAGGAGCGCTTGGCGAAAACGAGGATTTGATCCTGATGGGCGCATACAAAAAGGGATCATCGAAAGACACGGATACCGCCCTTGCGCGCAAAGAACAAATCGACGCGTTTCTCTTTCAGGATCTGGATGTAGTTTCCACCCTCGAACAGACCATCACCGCTCTGACCGACCTGACCAGAGAAGCCTGAATCCGAAACGTGGCTAGCTTGTCTGGAGCAAGTAGGAGGGTCCGACCCCTTGCTTAATGTTGACAATGCTAAATTGCGACTTTAGTATTGTCAACATGAAGTATGTGGCAAGAATCCAGGAATCTGAGATAAAGCGGGCTGCGACCGCTTTTCCGGCAACCATTCTAACCGGCCCACGCCGGTCGGGAAAAACGACGCTGTTGCGGCACTGTTTTCCCGATGCTGCCTATGTTCTCCTGGAAGAACCCGACGTCATCAACAGGGTTCGCAGCGATCCCAGGGGCTTTTTGGAGGAGCTTGACCGGCCCGCTATCCTGGACGAAATCCAAAACACCCCGGAGATCTTGAACTATATCCGTGCTGAAATAGATGCCGACCCTGAGCGAAAAGGGGTCTGGTTCCTGACCGGCTCACAGGAAGCATCGATGATGCGAGGTGTATCCGAGTCCATGGCCGGCCGCGCAGCCATATTCCAGCTCCTGCCCTTCTCGCATGACGAAGAGCCCGCGGTGTCATTGTTGCAAGGCGGTTTTCCAGAGGTCGTCGCCAGACCTTCAACCCGGGACATCTGGCTTCGCTCTTACATTCAGACCTATCTCGAACGTGATATTCGGTCCGTACTGGCGATAAAAGATCTGGCCACCTTCCGGCGTTTTCTGGCGCTACTTGCAGCCCGAGTCGGCCAGGTTCTCAATAAAACCGCTCTCGCCGGTCCACTTGGTGTATCGGTGCCTACTATTACCGAGTGGCTTGGTGTGTTGGAAATCACCGCCCAGCTCGTCATTGTACCTCCGTTCTACGAGAACTTTGGCAAGCGAATCACCAAGGCACCCAAGATCTACTTTGCCGACCCGGGTCTTGCCGCGCACTTGCTGGGTATAGAAACTGAAGCGTCCCTGCACAGGTCACCCTTCCTGGGGCCTCTATTCGAAGGACTCGTAGCTTCCGAAATAGTCAAACATCAGATTCACCACGGCAAACCCATGGCAATTTATCATTTCCGGGATCGCCAGGGACTCGAGGTAGATTTCATTGTTCCCGGAGCAGAAAACCGGCTGACCCTGATTGAAGCCAAGGCTACCCGCACTCCGGTGGCCAATCACGCCAAGTCTCTACGCCGATTACTGCCGGCGCTTGACTATTACGAATCTGAAGCATTTGTAGTACACCAACCCGCCAAGTCAAAAACCGTGACCACGGCACTGGCCCCAGGAGTCCGTGCTTTACCATGGACAAAAATCGCATCAGATATTTTGGCACCATTCTGAGGCTTCAGCGAGACTTGATGTCGATGTTGTGCTTGCGGATCAGGCGCTCCATGTGCTTGCGGTCGATCCCGGATTCCCGCGCAGCGGCGGAGATATTCCCGCCGGTTCGCTCGAGGACCTTTGCCAGGTAGGACATCTCGAAACGGGTCACTATCTCGGCCTTGACTTCCTTGAACGGCCTGGTTGTGTCCACCGATGCAGTGGAGAGGTCGGTCGTCTCATCGCCCGACTCTTTTGGCAACATCGCAACGTCAACCCGCTTCTCCCCGCGGGCCAGCACTATCGCCCTGTCCACGGCATTTTTCAGTTCCCGAACATTGCCGGGCCAGTCCATTTGCATCATGCGTTCGAGTATCTCGTCGGAAAGGGGATGTCCGCCCACCATTTCCATGAAGTGCTTCACCAGCAACGGTATGTCGTCCCTGTGCTCGCGCAGGGGCGGCAAGATGATCTTGAAGACGTTGAGCCTGTAGTAGAGATCCTCTCGAAACCTGCCCTTCTTGACCTCATCGAACAGGTCTTTATTGGTGGCCGCCACGAACCGCACGTCGACCGGAATTCGCACCGAACCGCCGATCCTGCGCACTTCACGAGTCTCGATTGCCCGCAGGAGCTTGGGCTGCAATGGGAGCGGCAACTCGCCGATCTCGTCGAAGAAGAGGGTCCCCTGATGGGCGTGCTCGAACGCGCCGGCTCGATCCCGGTCGGCTCCCGTGAAGGATCCCCGAACGTGACCGAACAGCTCCGCCTCGATGAGCGTCGGAGACACCGCTCCACAGTCCACAATATGGAAATTACGGGGGCCTCGAACGGAGTTCCGGTGTATCGCCTTGGCGGCCAGCTCCTTGCCGGTGCCCGTCTCGCCTTCGAGGAGCACCGTGATGTCCACCTCCGCCGCTCGCTCAAGAAGTGAGTAGGCCCGGCGCATGATTTGCGACGAACCTATCAGCTCACCGAACTTTCTTCTGCGCGACAGGGGAAGCACCTGGCTGTCCACCAACCTGACCAGCTCGATCTTCGCCTTGCCCAGGGTCAGCGTGGAGCCAATCGGAACCACTTTTTCGGAGATTTTCACTCCTTCGAAGACGGTTCCGTTTGTGCTCCCCATATCCACTACGTGCACCCCGCCTGGAACCGGTACCAGCTGCGCGTGCTTGCGGGAAACCGAGGCGTCCTCGATCTTGAAA
>JAUVAN010000497.1 GCA_030591725.1 Deltaproteobacteria bacterium | reverse complement strand
CCACGACGCAGAAGGAGAAACGCTGATGGGTGATCGCCAAGCCGCCGATCTTTGACGGATCCCCGAGGTCGGCGGCGACCGAACCGCAGACCTCACAGAAGGAGTTCCACCAGAGCATGGGGTCTTGCTCCGCCCACCCGGGTCTACGTGTGGTATATCGGTAGGTGGACACCGCCTCCGCGGCGACTCGTCCATCCGAATCAAAAGCGACCACTTTCGTCGCAGTCGTGCTCGAGTCAACCCCAAGCACGTACCGTCCTCCAGCCATACATCCTCCATAAAGGCACATCGAAAAACTACCATCTTGATGATGCAGCAGACAGAAAGCCCGCACACGATCGTAAGTTTTTCGCATGTGCTCAGGACTGATGCACCAGTTTTCCGAGGTGCCGATTTGAAGTCTCCATGTGGGCCCCGGGTCCGTCAAGGAGCGCAGTTCGCGGCGCGCCGAACGCTTGGCGCCCACGCTACCCGTGTCAGGCCGATATGACTATATTCCAGATATGGATAACACGATCAGAATAGGCGTGATCGGCGCCGGAACGAACACAAAGAAGCACCACATACCCAAGTTGCAAAGTATCGAAGGAGTAGAGGTTACTGCGGTGGCCAACAGGAGTGATGAGTCCGGGCAAAGGGTGGCCAAAGAATTCGGAATACCCAGCGTCGCCGGTTCTTGGACGGAGATCGCGCGAGACCCAGGAATAGATGCGGTTGTGATCGGGACGTGGCCATACCTGCACCGCGAGCTAACCCTGGCGGCACTGGAAAACGGCAAGCACGTGCTCTGCGAGGCACGAATGGCGATGAACGCTACCGAGGCAGGGGAGATGTATCGTGCATCACTCAAGCATCCGGAATTGACGGCTCAGATCGTGCCGTCACCGATGACCCTCGGGGTAGACGCAACGATTGGGCGGCTGATTCGGGAGAACTACCTTGGGACGGTCCTCGCAGTCGAGATCAGGGGAAACTCGGGCGACTTTGTTGACTTTTCGCGCCCGCCGCACTGGAGAGAGAGCAGGGAGTTAAGCGGAAACAATATCCTCGGCCTCGGCATCTGGTACGAAGCGCTGATGCGGTGGCTCGGCCCTGCGAAAGAAGTCACTGCCATGGGAAAGACGTTTGTGCCGATGCGCGCCGACGGCAATTCGACAGCCGTATCCGACATCCCTGATCACTTGGATGTAGTAGCTCATCTGGCATGCGGGGCGCAAGCTCACATGCAGCTCTCAAGTGTAACCGGTGTCGGTGGGACCACCGAGGCGTATCTCTTCGGCACCGACGGAACGCTTAAGTTCGCGGGAGGGAAGCTGTTTGGCTCGCGTCGCGGCGAGGTTGAGCTCTTGGACATCATTATTCCGGCCGAAGAGGCGAAGCAGTGGCGAGTGGAAGAGGAGTTCGTCAACGCGATTCGCGGCATTGAGAAGATCAGACTCACCGATTTTGCAACAGGATTGCGCTACATGGAATTTACCGATGCGGTTAGTTTCAGTCTGAGATCCGGGCGCGCAATGACCTTGCCCCTCGGGTAGGTTACCCCTTGATTTCCACCGGCGGGATCTGTATATTGGCGGGAATCCGCACGACAACCATTCCACAGGATTTGTGATACATACACACGTCAGAGAACTCCGACTCGGATGGGAACAACGGCACGCGCACGGTGTCAATTAGCGGCAAACAGAGGTATCACCATGATCGGCGCCACAAATATCAGCCTGTCCTTTGGACAACGCGCTCTCTTCAAAAACGTAAACATCAAATTCACACCAGGCAACTGTT
>JAUVAN010000389.1 GCA_030591725.1 Deltaproteobacteria bacterium | reverse complement strand
CCGGGAGATACCCGCCCGCCACGCGTTCGATGAGCTGGTCGGGATGAAAATGGTACTCCCCCGCAGCGTAGCCAAGGAACCGGGCGAACTGCTCCGTAGTGACCTCGTAGGGATCCATATAGAAGGCACCCAGTTCCACGTCGTGAGCGGGAGTCTGGTCGATGAACCAGGCGTCTCCATATGGACCTGGAGTCTCAAGAGGCACCCCCATTGTAAACGTGGAGGCGGGAAACCCCACCATGACGCTCAGATCCACTGTCGGCGCGGTTGGAACTTTCTGCGCGGCGGCATGGACCGACAACGGGAACAGTAAACAGACCAGAAGCGCTGCCCTCACGAGAGTCCGAAAGGCGTATTCAAAGCTGTTTTTCGTATTCTCGGTGTGCATCTCTTTGCCCATCATGGAAGCGGACGTTCGTTGAGAAAATCCCACCAGGTCTGGTTGAGCCACGGTTGCCAGCGGTGTGTTACGTTGTCGAGCCGGTAGTAGAGCAGGTCCGCATTGTCTTCCCATCCCAGTTCTCGCAGGCGGGCGACCAGGGCGTCTCACTTGTCTATCGTTACATCTGGATCCTGAATGCCGTGCATGAACACCATCGGAACTCTGCGGCCGTTCCACGACGTCAGGCGATAGTCGAGATAGCCGAACTCCGTGAACCCCGACTGCACGCAGGCGCCGGCGATGATGTCGCTGAGCTCCAGCGCAGCGGTGAAGGCCATGGATGCGCCTCTGGAGTGGCCAACGAGATAGACCCTGCTGAGGTCAACGTTGTAATCGCTCGCCGTCCGGTCGATCAAATCGGCGATAAAATCGAAATCCGGGTTGTCGTCGGCGGCACTGTACCAGGACCAATCAGACCACCATGCCCACCTTATCTCGCCTTCCCACCGCCACTGCTGTTCCGCGTCGATCACGATGAAGCCGTTCTCGTCCGCGCTGCGAATGAGTTGCGTGTAGCTGTTCAGGCTGTAGTGGGTTACTCGATGACCGGCCATCGCGATTACCAGCGGTGTCGATCGGTCAGGATTGTAGGCTCGAGGGACATAGATTCGGTAGTGGCGGTCCACATTCTGGGCCAGGTTCTCTCCGTCGGGGATCGAGAGGGTTGCGTCGCGATAGCCCGTCACATGAAGCGAGCCCCCGCTCGGATCGCCGTCGTCGGGCGGCTCCACCGGCGGATTTCGATATGCGCAGGCCGCCGCAAAAAGATGCAGGTTCACGCCGGTAGCACAGGCGGCGACGCAATCCGTTTCATCGGTATTGAAGGGGCAGTTGACCGGCTCGTCGCATACGTCGTCTCTGGCGAACTCGCAGGAGTCCAGCGGTGGGTTCTTCTTCTCGTCGTCGCAACCGGTACTACACAGAACCAGCGTTGCCAGAAGGCAGCCCAGGCCTGTGAAGACAAGGCGTTGTAAATTTGACATACCGACAGTATACGATTTTCAGTAGATCCAGTCATCAGGCACTTGCGCGGACTCGGTTATTGCTGCCCTGAGCCCGTCTTTTTCTCCTGGTCCGAAGACTTGCGCCTCCCCGCTCCTGATGTAGATGATTGAATCGCCGAATCTCTGTGCGTCGGCCAGGGAGTGTGAAACCATGATCACGGCGCAGCCCCGCTCCGCGCGTATGCGGGAGAGAATCTGAAAGAGCATGTATCGATGATCCATGTCCAGGTGGCTGGTGGGTTCGTCCAGCAACACTACAGGCGTCTCCTGGGCCAGCACCATTGCCAGGCGCGCTCGCTGGCGTTCCCCGCCGCTCATTTTTCCCAGGGTGCGTGTTCTGAGATCTTCGAGTCCGCACAGATCGATGACACTGTCCACTACCTCTCTGTCCTTCCTGTCGAGGTGGCCCCATCTCCCCAGATATGGGGTGCGTCCGAGACGCACCAGCTCCTCGACCGTGTATGAAGGATCGAGCGGCTGGATCTGCATGAGCATCGCAACGGTTCTTGCGCGCTGCCGATGTCCCAGAGAGTGGAGGGACCGCCCCGAGACGGTTACCGTGCCCGCTACCGGTGTCAGGTTGCCGCACAGCGTGCGCAATAAGGTGCTCTTGCCGGCTCCATTCGGGCCCACGATCACCCGGGATTCCCCTGCGCCGATCTCGAGCGTTCCCGCGTTCACCAGGGGAACGCCCCCGTATCCACAGGAAAGATCAACGGTCTTCACTGTGGTCATCGTCTGCCTCCCAGTTCTCGCTTTATCAGCACAAGAAGCAACGGGGTTCCAATAATGGCCGCGAGCACTCCCACCGGAATCTCCTGGGGCGCCATCACGGTCCTGGCCGCCGTATCGCCCACCAGGAGCAGCAACGCGCCGACGAGGGCGGACAGGATCAGGGTGGACTTGAAGTCGTTGCCGACCAGTAAACGCACCAGATGAGGCACGATGAGGCCGATATAGCCGACCATCCCCGCCATGGACACGGCCAGGCCGGTAAGGAGGCTAGCGGTCCAGGCGGTCTCCCTCACCAGACGGCGGGAGTCCACCCCGACCAGAAGCGCGCCTTCTTCACCGAGAGCGAACGCATTGAGTTCGGACGAACGGAAGCGAATGAACACGAACGCTGCGCAGAACGCCACGAAGGCTCCGGCCAGATGGCTCCAGTCCACGTAACCCACGCCTCCGGCGAGCCACATGGTCGTTATGCGAAGCTGTAGCGGCGCAAAGCTGACGAGCAGGAAGGTTGTGATAGCAGCACAGAAGGAATTTATTATTACACCGCCGAGGATCAGACCGAGCATGGTCATCCGCCCCCCGGGTCCTCGCGCGACGGCGAGCACCAGCATCGTGGCCAGTTGCGCTCCGCCGAACGCGGCTACCGGCACGCACCACCAGCCGAGTGTCTCGATGAGGCCGGGAATGGCGTGAAGCACAACCACTGCCAGACCCGCTCCGCCCGAGATGCCAAGGAGAAACGGATCGGCGAGGGGGTTCCGGCTCACGCCCTGTAACAGCAACCCCGCCACGGCCAGTGACGCCCCAGTCAGGATCGCGGCTGCCACACGGGGAACGCGGAGATTGGCAATTACCGCAGACAGTACGCCGTCACCACCGTCTGCCCACAACTGCGGCCAATCGAACTCCAGAGTGACAAGGCCCATACGACTCCCGAGGGAAGCGGCGAGGTACGCCGTTGCTCCCAGCGCGGTGAGAGCCAGGAGCGCGATGAGCCCTGAGCGCCGATTCATCTTGCTCCCCCGTCTCGATGGAGCGCCCGGTGAAGGAGGAGCAATCCCTCGGCCAGCCGAGGGCCGGGTCGGGACAGGAGGTCCCTGTCCAGATCGCTGATGATCCTTCCCTTTCTGATCGCCGACATCCGGGACCAACCTGTTCGGTTCTTCATCATCTCAACGGCGGCGGCAGGATCGACATTGCTACTTCCCAGCAGCAACACCACATCGGGATCGGAGCGTATGATGGATTCGGCTGTGACCTGGGCATACGAAGAACCCGCATCCGAAGCCACGTTCCTTGCGCCCGCCAGCGCCAGCAGCTCATCGATGAACGAACCCGGGCCTGCGGTCCAGGGTCGTGCGGGATCTGCCCCGTCGAGCTCCACGTACACCGCCGGGCGATAGTCCGTTTTCTTGAGCGCAAGTGAAACCTCATCCTTCACACGCAGCATTTTCGCGGCGACTTTGCGAGCCCGCTCCTCCCGTCCGCACAACACTCCCAACTTCGCAATATCCTCGGCCACCTGCGCAAAGGTCTTTGGTTCCATCATTGCCACCGGCAGGCCTATCTGATCGAATGATTTCAGACTTCGT
>JAUVAN010000264.1 GCA_030591725.1 Deltaproteobacteria bacterium | reverse complement strand
GCCCAGCTTCTGGGAATGTGTACAACATGCTCATCGATCACGTATTCGCCGGGCTTCCAGCGGTACGGCGGATATGTGCCGCTGACCGGGACGTGATCTGCGTTGATGAACCCTCGACCTTTTGTCACATGGACAAACATTCTCACCGTGGACTTCATTTCTTTGAGACACTTGAAGACATATTTCACCCTGACATCCCCACCGGCGACGACCTCCTGTGGATGGGCATCCCACCCCACGAACTCCACCGAATCGCCGAAACGCCCCTCAACCTTGTTCGCAATCTCCGGCTCAGTTACGTCCACCTTGCCCTCCAACAGATCCTTCTCCCATTCGCTGTACTGCAGGTTGATCTTCTTTCTCCAGGCCAGCATCTCCCGCTTCTTCTTTGTGAGAAACTTGTCGTCGTATGGCGCTTCGCCTGCGAGATCGCGCTCATCGAATTCGTCCACCGAGTTGTCGTAGACCTCCATGGGCTGGAGCCCGTAATGGAAGATCGTTTTCTGTGCCCCGTCGTGCATAGCGAGGCATTGACGATTGAACCAGCACGAGTGGAGGAGCTTCCTGTCCGCAGGCGCCGGCTTCAATATGCTATCGCCCACGAACTCTCCTTCCTCGAGTTCCAGGCCGAGCAGATCGCAGACGGTGGGAACCAGGTCCAGGTGCGATCGCACACCCTTGATGGTCCCCGCCTCGCTCAGATACCGTGGCGAATAGATCATGGAGAGGCATCGCAGCCCCTCTTCCCACATGACCAGATCGTGCTGCCGCCGGCCGTGCTCGGCGAACGCCTCGCCGTGATCGCCGACGATCAGAAACACCGTCTCGTCGAGGACGCCGCGCTCCTCCAGCCCCTCGAAGAGCTCCCTGATGAAATCGTCCGTGTAACGAACGGCGTTGAGGTAGTTCTGATGATCCGGATCTTCCTCCGGGTACTCGGTCCGGGGGAACGATTGGGGCATCACGTAGTTGTGGTGGGAAGCCAGGGTCATGAGGGCAAGGAAGAACGGCCCGTCGTCCTTCACCGAATCCACCCACTCGAGGCTCGGCTCGAGCATTATCTTGTCCTCATGGCCGAAGTAACTAATGGCCTCGAAGCCCTGCTTGGGCAGATCGTCCAGACCGGCGAAAGTCTCGAACCCCATGTTCTTGACCAGCTGACTGCGATCCTCAAAATCCATGGCGGGCTGAAAGTACGCCGTCTCGTATCCCACGCTCCGGAGTATGTGCGCCATGCATCTCCTGGGCAGAATATCGGCGGTGGTCTCCTTGCGCACGTTGCCCATGTACGGATAAATGCCGCACAGGATGGGCACGATGGCCTTGGAAGTATGCGGGATCAACGCATAGTGATTTTCGACCACCATGCTCTTGTCCTTGAGACTCATGAGAAACGGCGTTGTGTTCCGGCCCTCCACATATACGTCCGAGGATTTCCAGTTGAGCGACTCGAACATGATCACAACTATATTCGGCCGCGGCGCCCCCTCCTTCTCGTTGAAGGAAAGAACCGTCGCAAGGCGCTCCTCCGGCAAAAGAGCCACGCCGTCATCCTCGTCGTCTTCATTATAGCTGAAGAGATCTGCCACTATGGACAGGGGCACACATCTCGAAAAAGACATCATCGCTCCACCCAACGGCGGAACCAGGAAGGCTCCCACTCCGAGCGCAAGAGCCACCCCCAGCGATATCGCTGATCTTCGCATGGAAAGAAAACCCACACCCGCGATCCATCTGCGAATCCGCCCGATCCGCACAAGGACAGCCATGAGAACCACCGCGAGGATCTGAAAGATGACAAGCGGTAACTTCCAGGTCAGCGCCTCCCCGGCGATGACCGTGTTGATCTCGCCCATATGCTCCAACCACACGCCGATGGACGAACCGGACAGGTGCGAACCGGTGGCCATGAAGTAACCGTGATTTCCCGCCAGGAGCACCAACAGGAACAACATGGTCACGTAGAAAACAACTGCGGCGATAATTCTGACCGGGGCCGGTCTCCTGGAGATCAACACGGCGAAAATCGTCGTCGCGATTATTGCCACGCCCGCGTCGGGCGCCCACGCTTGAAATACGTCAAGGATGCCGAATTGCTCGGACGCATCGCGAACCTGGTAGTACTTGAAGACAAAAGACTCCACCCAGAACAGCGCCCCCAGCGGAAGAACCGCAGCGATCCCCACCAGGTTCAACAGGCCCGATTCTGTCCCCCTTTTTTTCATTTCAGTTTTCTCCTCGGCGTCGCGACAGGCTTCTTGTACACGCTGACAATGGGAACCCCCTGATAGGTGAGCACATACTCGGGAGTGATGGTCTTCCACAGATTCCAGATCCACGATTCATTGCGGATCATGTGCAGTTCATGGTGAACCAGTGCGTAGTGAGCGGACTTCAGCTTGAGCTGATTGCGAATATCCCTGCGGATCATGCCCTCCTCGCGGAACATGGAAACGGACGGTCTCGCCGTGTCGTGGTACCAGACGCCGCCGCCCTTTTGCACGTTCCGGTTCAGCCACGGGATAACACCGGCCGTCGTGTATCCCCAGAACTGCCTGAGCATTCCGGCGGAAGCCGCACCGCGCGCTCCGCCCATCAGCGGAACATAGGAGGCCAGGCCGAAGGGGTGCGACGTGACGGTTTGCTGTAGCGGCGCCATGAGGAGCACCATGAGCACGACCGCCCCGGTCACCTTCGCCGGAATCCTGACAAACACTCCCGAAGCGACGTCCATGAGCCGGGCCGCCGCAACGCCGGCCAGCAGCGCCAGGAACGGCATGGCGGGCATCCAGTGTTTGGTGCCCCCGAAGACCGGAACGCCGGGCAGTGCAATGAGCGCTATCGGAAACAACACTCCGATGAAGGTCAGCAGATCGTGTCCATGCACCAGGAGCGGTCCGCGAGCCTTCCAGAATCTCTCCACGACCCGCTCCAGGCGTTGGGGAAAGTGATGCCGAGCTCGAAGTAACGACCCTGCGGCGAAAAGCAGAATGATCACTGTCGGCACCGTGAACAGGGTCATTGCAAATGGATAGGAGACGGGCGTGGGCGCATTGACGATATTCTCACCGAAGTAGGCGGTATTGTAGAACGGATGATGGGAGTGAAAACCCATGTAACGCCCGATTCGCTTGAAGGTGGAAAACCAGACCCACGGCCAGTGGGCCATGAATATCAGTGGGCCGAAGATCAACCCGTAAACAAACGCCCATGGCTTCGGCGCCGGCCCCGAGGATTTCCCTCCCGCCCGTCGCCACCTGACGTACACAACAATGAAATGCAGTCCCATCACCGCCGGAAGGAAAAATGCGTTGAGCTTGACGCAAAGGGCGAAACCAAACGCCACCCCCGCCGCCAGGCCGAACTTCCACGACGCCAGTGACCTCCAATACAAGTAGAAGACCAGAAACCATACGGCGGTCATGGCCACGTCGAAGCAACACAGATGCGCGTGGTAAAAAACCCTGGGCATGAGCGCGAACGCCATCGCGGCAAAGAAACCCTCACGACGGCCGAAGGCAAACGAGCCCCAGAGAAACAGAAGATACACGCACAGTCCGGCCGACAGCATGCCCGGGAACCGCAACGCGGTGGACGGCGACATCAGATCCAATTTCTTGTGGAGAATGCGTTCGGAAAAGCCGAAAGCAATCTTCATGAGGGCCGGATGCTCGTGGTTGTAACTCCAGTGTCTACCGACAGTTTTTTCCTCGAGCGCCTTTGACGAATCCTCCCCGAGTACATCGAACCATTTCTGATATCCACGTGACGCTCTGAAATAGAAGCCTTCGTCCCTCGCGAAACCGATCTCCGAGGCAGTGGCTACCAGGATCACCACGTACGCGATGCCCAGCGCCAGGCCGACGGCGTGGTCTGTCTTCCTCGATCTCCCGCTCGCGCTCACGTTCTTCATCCCGGCGCCCCCACGCGCATGTCCGCCGCGAATCCGAACCTTCTCTTGAAATGACTGTCCGACGTCACCTGGAACCTCACCGTGCCGGTTCCCTCCCTGTTGATCGGGATATCGAAAGGTTCGAGCGGGCCGAAGTTGTTGATCATCTGTTCACCGACCTTCTCGTCGTCAACAAAGATCTCCAGCTTGATCGGCCCGCCCTTGTTGAAGCGCCCTTCCCTGTAACCTATGACCGCATATCCATGAATCACTCCATTCAGCGGCACATTTTTGTAGGTCTTCGAAGTCGGCGTCTTTTTCGGTTTGAACGGCACAACCAGCCTGGGGTTGAACCAGTGATCGATGATAATGACAGTTCCCCTTGGCCTGCCTCTGCCCTTCTTTCCGGAATAGGTCTGGTCCAGGAAGTCGAACAGGATCTTCGCGCTCCCCCCTGTCCTGTATCGACGAACGGAGATCCTGCCGATGTCTTGCTCGCTCTCCAGCGCGAGACCCTCGGTCTCGGGCGCTCGCTCTCCGTTCAGCGAAACCTCGATGATCCGATCGTAGGTGCTCGTTTCAAATCTTCCGAAGTCCCGCAATGCAATGACAGGCTTGAGATAGATCCTACCCTGGGTCGCCCATGAAGGGGCAATGACGACGAGATCGCCGTCCTGCTTCTGGTCGATGACGGCCTGCGCCGCCTCGACCCATTCCTCCTTTGAAGGATCGGCGCGAGGGATGCTCCACTGGAGAAACACCTCCGCCGCCACGACAGCCGGAACCAGCAGCCACAACCAGTGGATCCTGTTGAGATTTCCCTTCTGGGCCATGGCGCGGGTATATCACGGGTGAGAACGCCGGAGAATCAATAAGTCAGTTACAATTTGTTTCAATTGAGGTCCCGTCGGTTGTGAACTCGACAGTGCCCAACTGGTCTGTTCTGCAGATGACAGCTCCGATGCCGTTGTATGCGTCGAGCGATTCCTGGTGGGGGTGACCGTACTGATTGCCTGTGCCTGATGAAATGACTGCGTGCTGCGGAGAAGCGTACATCACGAACGACTCGTGGAAATCGCTCGAACCGTGGTGAGGGACCTTCAGCACGTCACATGCCAGGGCAGAACCGTACAGGAACAGCATGTCCTCCTGGGCCTCCCGCTCCACATCCCCGGTGGTGAGAATTTTGACGTTTCGATATGAAAACATGATCGTCAGGGAGTCGTTATTGTAATCTTCGTAGCCATCGTTGGCGTGCATGACGGTCAGCGAGACCTCGCCGAAAGATATTGAATAGTCCCGATCCGGCACAAGAAGAGTCGCGCCCTCACCATTGCGGGCGAGGACATATTGATTATACGGATACGTGTCGTTGGTTTCCCCATTGTCCCATATCTCCAGCACTGTCACGTGATTCATTATCTCATCGAGGCCACCGCAGTGATCCGCGTGGGGATGGGTCAGGACCATGAGGTCGATGGTGTCGATCTCCCTGGCGTCGAGAACAGGGATCACGGACGATGAGCCATAGCCCTCGTCTCCCCCGTCTATGAGGATCACCCGGCCGTCGGGAAGTTCGAACAGGGAGCTGTCGCCCTGCCAGACGTCGATGAACGTGATGATGAGGGGTAATTCCTCGTTAGCGGCGTCGGATCCCGCATCGGAATCCACGTCGAGGCCTTCGTCCCAGTTGCAGGTGACAACAATAAACGCGATGCATGTGAACACAAAAAGCCGCTTCATTGTTATTCATCTCCCGGAGTTCGTCGAAGTCGTTTGATTGATGAGCGGCGCTTTTTGGTCTCGAGTCTGCGCTTTTTTGCCCCTTTCGAAGCCGAGGTGGGGATGCGTTTCTTTCTTTCTTCCAGCGCCTTGGCGACGACCTCGGCCAATCTCTGCCGCGCAATCTCCTTGTTGCGATGCTGGCTCCGGTTATCGTCCACGTGCACCAGAACATTGCCGTCCCTCGTCAGGCGATTTCTCAATCGCCTCATGACACGCGCTCTCTGTTGTGGATTGAGGGCGCCTGTATTGGACAGGTCCCAATGCAGGGTAACCCGCGAGCTGGTCTTGTTGACGTGTTGCCCACCGGGACCGCCCGATCTACTCGCGGTAAATCGGAGCTCCGATCCCGAAATGACAATCCCGTCGTTGACTTTCAGTGATTCTTCCATGGAAAAGATGGAGTATCACAGGGAGAACCTCCATCATAGAGGCTCAT
>JAUVAN010000074.1 GCA_030591725.1 Deltaproteobacteria bacterium | reverse complement strand
GGCTTGGGCTTCGGCTTCGGTTTCGGTTTCACTATCGGCTTGGGCTTCGGCTTCGGCTTCGGCTCTACAACCGGCTCCGGAACCGGCACGACCGCAGGCTCGGGCTCCACTATTTCTTCCACGTCATCTTCCTTGACGCTGTCCTTATCCGTTTCGTTCTCAAGCGCGACAATCATCATCAGATCGAATTTAATTTCCTTGGTCTTGTCGAAATTCACATCTTTTTCAAGGGACTCATACCCCTCCGCAACCGCTTTTACCGTATGCAGCTCATCACTTGCCTCGACCGTGATTACCGGCGGATTACCCTCCACGCGTTTCCCGTCCACGCTGACTGTCGCGTTTTCGGGCATTACCTTGATCGTGATCGCAACTTTCTCCGGGGGAGCAGCAATCTCTTCGTCCGGCTGCGCTTCCGTTGTTTCATCGCCGGCACCAAGCGCGAAGTACAGGATGATCCCGACCACGCCCAGCACCCCGACGATCGCCAGAATCGTGACGAGTTTTCGTTTTGAAGCCGCCGCCTCGACCTCGGGCATGTCCACGATGACAGATGGTTGGGCCAGTTCCTCGTCGCTGCCCGTGGGTTCCTCGTAGCTGGCCGCCGACTTTGGTTGCAGATCAATTACTTCCGGCTCCACTTCAAAAGCGGGGGTCACATCTGCCGGAGGAGCAACCGGTTGGGGCGTTGGCTGGGCAGGTGCCGGAACTACAGGAGCGGCCGGCTCGGGAGCGGGCACCAGCGCCCTCGAAGCATCCTCGAGGTCAGCCATGAAATCCCCAACGGATTGATATCGATTGTCCGGCGCAGCAGCCAACGCCTTGTGAACGACACCCGCTAGTTTGGGGCTCATGTCCTTTCGCAACGAGTTGGCCGGCGCCGGAATCCTTGCGGGTTCCTGGCCTGTCATCATGTGATACATGATCGCGCCCGCCGAGAAAATATCGACCCGGGGATCGCCCTTGAAGCCTTTTCGCCGTTGCTCCGGAGCGTAGTACTTGTAGCTCTCAGGTTCTTCACCACCATCCGAGGAGAGTTCGGATTTCACGTGTCCTTCGCCGAAATCGACGAGCTTTATGATCCTCTCTCCGGTAGATTCATCCAGAAACACATCCGCCGGGGACAGGTCCAGGTTGAGAATACCCACCTTGTGAATGGCATCCAACGCGTTGAGAATATCGAGAGTGATACCCGCTGCTTCGCCCAGTGGCAGCTGACCCAGTTCATCGATGTAATTTTCGAGGCACTCTCCGACCATCAACTCCCGGACAATGGCCGGCGCCGCGCCGGTATCACGCCCGACCTCGATCACCCTGGCAATATTGGGACAATTCAGGTTGCCGGCCTTGTGGGCCTCATTTAACAAGTGATCAGCGGTATTTCCGCCACGTGTATGTTGTGGGTGGATAAGCTTTGCAGCCAGGCGCTTCCCGGTCTGCATATTCTCCACTTCGAGCACTATGCCGGTGGGTCCTTCCCCCAAAATAGTGACGATCTTGTAGTGATCCAACAAGGTCTGCCCAACGAGGCGCGGCCCGAGTTCAATGGGCTTGCCTGTCACCGGGCAGAAATGATTGTCCGCGCCATGAGTCTCACCGCAGTGGGAACACCTGCTCATTACTTACAGTCCTCCCGATCAACATAGAAATTCCAACAAGTTAGGACGCGATGGTAGCAGTTTCATATTCAACTGTAAACCGAGTAAGTCATCATCTTGCACGCACTGTAATTAGTTACTTTGGGAGTATCTTTCGGCTCACTTTTTTCAGTGTTTTATCAATAAAATTAATAAGAAAAGAGCAAACCTACACCGAAAGCGGATTCGTTGGCCCAGTCCATGGTCGCACCCACCCGCCGCCATCTTCGAGTAAACTCGGAGAAGGCTCGCAGCGGCCCGATAATCTGATAGTGAACGGACGCGCCTATCAATGAATCGACCGAGAAAACTCCGGCGCCGCGCCTCCTGTCCTGACCGGAGTAGAACCCGGCCAGGGAAAACCGCTCCACTGGTGATACATCAAGTCTGAACATCACCCAGTGAGGCCGGGCACGCCCCTCGGAGTCGTAGCGTGCTCCAACACGAACCTTCTCATCCCAATCGAAAACGGCATGGGCCATGAATCCATCGCTCGTTTTCGACTCGTCGTTGGCGAGGGAATCAGCCAGTGTGTTTTCCATGCCGGTCACATCGTCCATACTGTAATATCTTCTATTGTATTCGTAAAACGGGTTGAAGATCGCCGGATGGCTATCTCCCCCAAGGCGCCGGTACTCGCCGCGCAGGTGCAGGAACACGTTTCGCTTTTGCGACAGGGCCCAGGAAGTCGCCAGGCCCGCATGCAACCCGAGATCGCCGTCCATGGCCATCATGTCCAGATAGGGGGTGAGTTCCACAACGTCATTGTCGAGCAGGGTAAGCGACACGTCTCCTCCGGTGACGGGTATGGAGGTTGGGGTATTCGCAGTGGTGCGACGCGGTGCGCTGATATCGGCGCCGAGCGTATACCCGAACACGAGCCGCGTGGGCCAGTCTCCCTCGATAAACCAGGCAATCGGAGCGATATACACGCGGCCCAGCAGGATCTCGGGGGCGACAACGTTCTCGGTGACCAGCTCCAGGCCGCTGCCGGCGTAGTCCACTTCCAGGGTCAGTCCCCCCTGGTAATGATCCATGTCAGTGGAATTGAAATAGCAATCCATGACCGAGCCATGCCCCACACCGACACCGTTCAGCTCGCCGAATCGGATATCGAGCACGGCGTCGTCCCACTCGTGAAAATACGTTACCGAACGGGCTATGCGTGCAAAGTCTGAAGGCTCGTCCCAGTCCTGCTCGCGCAACGTGCCACCGTCTTGGGGATCGTTGTCGATCACGCGAAACCTCAGGGGGCCCCAGAGAGCGACATCCAGACCACCGAACGAGAATCCCTGCTCCAGTATCGCCGAAAAGAACCAATCCTCGTCAACGGAACCGTATCCGACGTCCAGCCCGGAATAGAAACGAGGACCCTCGTCATCAGACCCGAACGCAACGGGAACATCCACGCTCAAGAATATGAGAACGCCGACAAATGAAATCAGGAGCCGTCTTGTAGACCAACCGTTCAATGCAGCTTGTTTTTTTTGAAGAGACTGGCCCATTGATAAACAGGTTCCAGGCATCCAGATCACGAGTCAAGTTTTCGGGGTTGTGATGTGTGGTAACAGAGCGAAAGATCAGTGATGGACCACGCCGTTGGCCCGGTCACAGATGATGCCGAAGACCCATCGTCCATGGGCGCTCTTGAGGCCGGCCGCGAAGAAGGGGGAGCCGGGTGTCGCCTTTCCATTGATGAGGATCGGACTGCGCTGCGGGCGCATGATGGAGAGGGTCAGATCCAGCCTCCCCTGTAGCCGGTTGTTGAACTGGAGTGATCCGGTCAAGGGCTGTGGCATCGCGAGAGCAACAGGGGCTCCCAGGGTCAACTCGTACGACTGGCGATGAACGAGCTTGAACGTGTCGAAGCCCGAGAATGGCGCCTTCTGGAAAATCGATGCGTGCTGCACAAGCGCTGGATCGATCCCCTGACCGCTGCGTGATGCCTCGATGGTGAGCACCTCGCATCGCACCTTTTCCGAAGCTTGTGACGCGGTCGCTCCCAGGAGAAGAAAAAGGCCGAGTATTGCGGCTAGCAGCCTCGCGTTCATGATTCTGTACTCCTCGTTGCCTCTCTCGAAAAATCCATTATTCATCTATCCAGACTACCCCGATCGCTTCTCCGCGCTCGTTGAGCACACTGTACTCCGTTCCCAGAGCCTGTCCCCGGTTCATCAATGAAACCTCGGAACCACCAGGCGATCTGTCCGCTGCCGCCGCCCATATCCCTGAGGAAACGTCGGCTCCCGAATGCGTCGCCGGTGGCACCGTACCCGTTACAAGCGGAAGCACGAGCAATACAGCTGCCGCCGCCCCGACAAGTGATGCCGTCGGGATCCAGACAGTCTTGCGATGCTCGAAGAACTCACTCATCCACACCCTTGCGCTCTCGAAGAAACCCGGGCGCTGCGCGCGATCGAGGCTGTTAAGAACGCGCTGTTCGAAACCGTCGAAGGACACCGAATCCAGATTCTCCTCGTTCATCAACCGGAGAAGATCTCCAATCCGAGACATCTCTTCCAGGAACTCCCGGTCCCGTACCGACTCCTGAATGGTCGATTCGACGCGTTTCATATCTTTCTCGCCGATCTCCCCATCGTGGTAGCGTACGAGCAATTTTTCTGGCAAGCGTTTCATGACATCACCGATCTTCCTACCTCACCACCAGTTCTCCCTGAAGATAATCCTTGAGGGAACGCTGAAGCTTTTGCCTTGCATGATGCAGCCGCGACATGATTGTTCCCTTTGACACCTTCATTGCCTTTGCCATGTCAGCGTACGACATCCCCTCGATCTCGCGCATGACGATCACGGCCCTGTGATAGGGCGGCAACTCGTCGATCGCTGCCTGGATGTGTTCGGCCAACTCCTTTCGCCCGAGATTGCGTGAAGGATCTCCGTCCAGTCCCTTGGAGAGTAACCCTTCTTTTCCACCTCTCGATACATTCCCATATATTCTTTCATCAAACTCAACACTCGCAAACTTGCCCGATCTCCTGAGATGATCGATGCAAAGATTGACGATGATGCGGTAGAGCCACGTATAAAAGCTCGAAGACCCCTGAAAGTTCCCGATGTAGCGATGGACCTTGATGAACGCTTCTTGCGCGATGTCCATGGCGTCGTCGGGTGTCTTCACCATGCCAAGGGCAATGGTGAAAACTAATCGTTGTAATCGGCTTATCAACTGGCCGAACGCAACATCGTCGCCCTTCTGACAACGCCGAACCAGCTCCAAATCGATTTGTGATTCCGCTTTTCGGTTCGCCGCTGCCTTCTTAGTAATGGACAGCCCACGGGCGCCTTTATTCACCGAAGCAGACGTGGTTTTGGCGGTTTTCCCGGATACTTCCGTGGAGACCGCGATGTTGGTGCGTTTGGTCATGGCGGTCCTGCTATTCCATCGCTAAACTCTACCACCTCGTTTTGACGTCCGCAATCCCGAGAACCTATTCGCAGATTGACAACTTGTTCCAAGCCACGTTAGTTCATGTCCAGCGAAAGGGAGCCCCTTATGGGTGCGGACGTACTGGAAAAACTTCGATCGTTCAAGGTCTTCTCGGAAGTTCCAGACAGTCGTCTTGCGCTCGTGGCGCGGGAGACCACCAGCCTCAACCTGGATCGTCACGACCTGATCTGGAACGAAGGAGATACCTGTCGGTACCTGTATTTCGTGATCTCCGGTCGGATCAAGATCATCAAGCACTCGGAGACCGGCAAGGATGTGATCATAGAGATCTACGGGCCGAAGGATGCCATCGGCGAGACTTCAACTCTGGTAGGGGGGGCGTACACTACTACGGCGATCTGCCTTTCATCCACGAATCTTCTGTGCGTTCCCCGACCGCAGATCCTCGATCTGCTCGCCAACGTGCCGGGTGTGGCCCTGCGCTCCCTGAGGGGCATGGCACGCCGACAGCGAATGCTGATGCAAAAAATCAAAGAGCTGGCAGCGGGCGGCGTGGAATACCGCATCGCGCACCTCCTGCTCAAGCTGGCCGACCGGATAGGCGAGGAGCCCACCGTCGACGGCACAACCATCCCCATCGTACTCTCGCGACAGGACATCGCGGACCTTGTCGGAACCACTGTCGAAACGGCGATCCGGGTGATGAGCCGATGGCGTAAAATGAATATCGTGACGAATGACAAGAGGGGAATACTCATCAGAGATAGGGATACTCTCGAAGATCTCGCATCAGGTATTACCTCCCACGTATGATCGTTATCATTTCTGAAAAGCAATAGTGCCGCTAGGTGTAGTTATATGAGCCCTACTGATCCGACATCTTCAAGCACAATCACCGGAACCGGTGAGTTCGAATACAAGAATAGCCACGTCATCGCTACAGTAGTGATCAAGGAAGGCGTTATTCTCAGCGTCTCCTTCGGTCTTGGCAACAACGCCACCACCGAAATCACCGGTTGCACTGATGTCGCCGGGTTCCTCACGGGAAAGAACGTCTCGGAGGCTCTGTCAGCCAGCCCCGATCTCCTCCGTGAGAACTTCCCCCATTGTTGGGAACAGCAGAATCACGAAGTTCTACTGGAGGCTTTTCACAGGGCCGTAGAGACCTGCCTGGACCAGTAACCGCCAAAAACCATCAGTTTGTGATTCCCGCCGACGACACCGAGTACCAGTGAAATCGGGATCTTGTGATTTCCTCACCCGAGTTATCCACAATTTATCCACAGAAACGCTACCCGAAGAATTATCTTCCAAAGAACCGTCAAAACAATCTGGACCCCGAAAGACGAATCCCTCAAAACCGCTGGTATTCCTTGGCAAATAGCCATTTTCGGAGATCCTCTGGGTTAGATGCGCAAGCGGAGCGTGTTATCCCTGACACCCATATGGCTCATTATTGACACCGCACTTTTTTCACAGAACGAGTCGAAACGGGCATAAATGGGGGCGGGCTTCTAAATTAGTTTTTCCAGGAGGTCAAGTGGGTATTTGCGGTTTTTTTCATTTTATTATCGGGAATCTCTTTTCCGGTGTGGAAACGATGCTTTTCAGGTGTCGGGCCAGAGCGTTCATTCGACCTTCCTCCGCGTCGTCACGATGGTCGTAACCCACCAGATGAAGCACACCATGAACCAGCAGTGTGGTTACCTCGTCAATGACGGAGCACCCGTGTCTGCTCGCCTGCCGCACAGCGGTTTCGATGGAGATGACCACATCGCCCAACATCGGCGCCGGATCCGCAGGATCGTCCTCGTCCTGCATTGGAAAAGACAAGACGTCGGTGGCGCTGTCCACGTCGCGATGCTCCCTGTTCAGATCGCGAATGAGTTCATCGTCGCAAAGGAGAATTGAAAGCTCCGAGCGAGCCCTGTCCAGGGCATGAAGGATCTTTTCCGCACGCCTCCTCACCGTCCGAGGATCGGCACTGCTTCCCGCTTTCCTGCATCGCACACCAACCACGGGCCCGGGCCGTTGCGACTCATCGAATTTTCGGTGCATGGTCAATTTCTCCCGACGAGCAGACGTGCATTGCGCCTGATCGTTTCGACTGAGGTTCGCTCCAGACACGTCCCGCGAAACACCCTGAGCAGGATCTCGTCCGGCGCCTCGGACATATTCTGCGGCGTCATCGAGCCGGGCCCGGGGTCAGGCGGCGGGTCGAGTTCACACGGGTACGCCACACGGTTGAGCGGACAGGCGTCGATGCACAGATCGCAACCGAAAATCAGTGTCATTGCCGAACTCACGTCGGAGGGTATTGGCGCCCTCGTGTTCTCTATGGTGTGATAGGAAACACAACTGTTGCAATCTACTATCCCGGATGAAGCCAACGCACCGGTTGGACATGCATCCACGCAAGCGCCGCATTCCAGGCAAGGGCCTCGAACCGAGGGAACATCCGTGTACTCGGGCTCTGGAACGTTGGAGCAAACGATCTCTCCGAGCACGACTCTCGATCCGACGTGCGGAACAATGAGCGCTCCGTTGTTTCCCAACCCTCCCAGACCCGCCGCCACGGCCCACGTTCGTTCCATCACCGGAGCGGTGTCCACAAAGACCCGCGATATGGTCCCGGGGAACCGCGCATTTATGGCCTGGTCGATCCCGTCGAGGCGATCTCTCATGACATGGTGATAATCCCTCGACCTGGCGTGGGCCGCCACGCTTTTCCAGATCCCTGTCTCCACGGCGCCCCTGGAATACGGTAGCGCCGCGCACACAACCGCTGCGGAACCATCCACGATTCCGTGATGAGTCGTGTCGCACCTGGCGTCTTTCCACTTCTCCATATATGCGAGGCCCGCGTGATTCCCCGACCTCAACCACCGCCCGAACACGTCCCTCGCCTCTTGCGAAACCTCACCGGCGCGAGCAACTCCGATGGCGCAAAATCCAAGGCTCACACCCGCAGCTTTCAGGAACGACCACGGACCGGACGCGTGACCGGGAATCTCGGCCGTGGGCGATGATTCGCTCATGGTACCGATTTCTTTATCCTCACTCGATGTGCAGTGCGTTTTGCCATGAAGTATGATACTTATCATTTTTCATATGATGCGAATAGTGATCAAGGTCCCAGTTGAAGCTTCGCAAGGTTCTCTAGATGAATGATTTCGACGACACGTCAGAGAAAACACGCGTCACTGATTCCGTAGCAATCAAGCCAACTGAATCCGAGCAGGACGTGCTGGTACAGATCTATCCGCCCGGCCCCAATATGGGGCGAAAACACGTGCTCACCGGAAGATTCATCACCCTCGGACGCGATCCCTCAAGCGATATCGTGGTGGGCAGCGACTCCGTGTCCCGCCGGCACGCAAGATTGAGCAGAGAGCCGGGAGGGGACCGACTGATAACCGATCTCCAGAGCACCAACGGCAGCTACGTCAACGAGCAGCAGATCATTGCGGAGGTTTTGACCAACGGCGATCAGGTCAAGATCGGCGACACCATTTTCAAGTACCTCGTGGGCAGCGACGTGGAGACCGCCTACCATGAGGAGATTTACAAGATGACCATCATCGATGGTCTCACCCAGGCATTCAACAAACGGTACTTTCTCGAAGCACTCGAAAGGGAAATGTCCAGAGCGCAAAGATACGGGAGACCTCTTTCCATACTCATGTTCGACATCGATCATTTCAAACGGGTGAACGATACGAGCGGGCATCTCGCTGGAGATCATGTCCTCCAGGCCCTCGGAAGACTCATCTCCACGCGCGCACGGCGAGAGGAGATCTTCGCACGGTACGGTGGCGAGGAGTTTGTAATCCTGCTGCCCGAGACACCCAATGACGGCGCGATGGAACTCGCCGAGCAACTGCGCAAGCGGGTCGCATCGTACACATTCGTTTTCGAGGGCGAGGAGATTCCCATCACCGTCAGCATCGGTGTGGCAACTGTGAGCACTGAAGACATTACCGAAAACGAGTTCGTTCGCCGGGTAGATGAAAAGCTCTATCTGGCCAAGGCCGAGGGGCGCAATTGCGTCAGGGGTTGAAGCGCGCGTTTTTCCCCGTGCTCGTGCTGATCACCGCCTGCGGATCCTCTCACGGCGACCGTGACACCACTACAAACTCCACTGCACAGGATCATGCGCATGCGCTGACATCACCATCGAACTCCCACGTGGGGACCGACGGGGCACGCGGCGGGGAGACGACCCTGGACACCGAGTCCGCCAGGGAGATCGAACGCTTGCTCTTCGTTTCACTCAACCGCGCCCGAAAGAACCACGGTCTTCCGAACGTCAAGAGATCATCCGAACTCAACGATGTGGCCCGCAAGTACTGCGCGGAAATGGCGCACACGGGAAAAGTCGCTCACGAGTCCGAGATCTCGGGCACAATGGGCGATCGCGTCAGGGCCGCGGGAATCGCCTTCGTCCATCTCACCGAAAATCTCGCCCTCGCCGCAAACGAGGTAGAGGCTCATGAGGGATTGATGAACTCCCCGGGCCACCGCGCAAACATCCTCGATCCCGATGTGCTGGAAGTAGGGGTCGGCATTGCCGCGACGCGAAGGGACGGCCAGGCGATGATCCTGGTAACGCAGCTGTTCGCGACACGCCCCGGAAAGATAAAGCCCAGGAAGGCGGCAAAGCAATTCATCGAAATGCTAAATGAGGCCCGCGCGGGAAAGAAGCGCTAGCGCCTGGCGCGGCTCAGATGGCTGGACCAGAGGGCGAAAGAAGCTCTTGGAACATGCTTCGATGGAGGCTCGCTGCCCGCTCTCGACCTGAATGGATCTCCCGTGTCGAGCACAACATTCATCGGCTTCCTTGCGGGTGATATGGCGTCATTGAAAAAGGCGCTGCAAGACAACAAGAAAATCCTGAGAACCGACCACACTCACATCGGGGTCGCGGTAACTCAGGGTGAGCACCCGCAAATGGGCGCCCGCATCATCTGTGTCCGGGCGGTGTTGGGTGTTTCTGCCAGGTAGCGGCTATTGCTCTCTCAGGCTCTTTCGCATGCCGAGATCGCGAATGTCCATGTTGGACTTTACCACGTAGGTGAACGCTTCCCTGAGGAGAAACTCCTTGCCGTCGTCGGTGGCAATCCTCACGTTCACCGGACCCGGCCCGTTGGCGCCAGGAGACGAGATGGTCATCTTTGTTGTGCTTCGAATGACCACATTGTCCACTTTGGTGTTGCCAAAGTACACGGAGATACCCATGTTCGCGTTGAAACCGGAGCCCAGGATATCTATCGGCTCTCCGCCCGCGATCACTCCGATGGGGGGCGAGACCTTCTTTATCGAGAACCCTTCTTCACATCCGAGAGCCAGGCAGGACACAACTGCCAGGACGATTATCGGAATTAACTTTTTCATGGCATCTCCTTCATTTGGATTTCTTATTTTTTAAAGCGACAAGCTAATTTCATTTGACGAGATAAAATTGGTACTAAAGGGGCGGCATCCAAGTCAAGAGGTTTCCATATCCACTCAATGTAACATCATCATCAATAACGGAAATAATGTTGTCAGGCGCGGTTCGCTTCCGGGCAGGTTGCAGCCGCAAGTGTTAACCTTCTCGGTCACCTCGTAGCACCCGGAGTCGTCGGGATCGATGCACTCGAGTGAAAGATCGAAGGGGCCGCCGTGAAGGACCGCGTCAAACAATATTTGCCAATGGCACATTAGTTGCTACTTTCTGATTGGGATATTTTATCCCCACATGAATGAAACCGAAAGACCAAATATTGTCCGTAGAGATATCTCAAATTGGTCGGTATGCGGTTCTGGTCGTTGCCCTCCACGCGGTGGTGGCATGCGGCGACAGGGATAAGCTCTACCCTTTTTACGAATTCGACGCAGGTTCCGACACGGAGTCCGACACCACAACGAAGGAAGACGATAGTGAATCCGACACCGAGTCGGATTCGTGCGTAGACAATTATGTCGATGACGATGGTCGCTGCATTCGATATGTAAACCTCAACTCCAACGCCATTTTATGCGGCGAATCCTGGCAGAGTGCGTTCGACAACGTGCAGGACGGCATCGACTCCGCCTACACGGCGGCTCAACTGCTCAACTACTGTGAGGTGTGGGTGGCCATGGGAACCTATCGACCATACGTGTCGGACGTTTCGGATACCATCAAGCTGCGCGGGAACGTCCACGTATTCGGCGGTTTCGCCGGAATGGAACTGCTGAAGGAAGAGCGCGATATCGTCGACAACGAGACCATCCTCGACGGACGACAGGAGGGTGGTTCTGCAGCAGTTTATCACGTGGTTTCCGGAGCGCAGAACGCGAGTCTTGACGGCTTCACCGTCACAGGCGGCGAGGCGCTGGGGCCATCCCCACATCATCGGGGAGGTGGAGCATACCTGAACGCCGCGTCCACCGATCTTCGAAATTGTGTTTTCAAGCATAATCGAGCCGTGGACGGGGGCGGCGTGTTCGCCTGGGACAGCGCCCCCGAAATTCAGGATTGTCGCTTCACGGACAACTACGCGAAGAACGGCGGCGCGATGTACGTCCTCAACGGGCTCGCCCTGCTGGATACCCTGACCATCACCAACAACATTGCAACGCAGAACGGCGGCGGCATCTATCTGGATTCCCAGTTTGGATCCTGCAACCCGACATTGAGGAACCTGATCATCGAGGACAACGTGGCATGGGAAAACGGCGGCGGCATCTACAATAGAAATTGTAGCGCGTCCATGGACTCAACCCTCATCTCCAATAACACGGCGTACACGGACGGCGGTGGGCTGGCCGGCTTTCGCGGACAGACATTCGCCGAGCAATCCATTGTCATTGACAATCAGGCCGGTGGCGACGGTGGGGGAGTGGCGAGCAACGACAACGAAACCGTTTTTGAACAAATGCAGATCTTGTACAACACGGCAGACGGCAACGGAGGCGGCGTTCACCTGGAGTGGTCCGAGGGAACCTTCACCTCCTGCCTGGTGGTGGGCAACGAGGCGCAGGGTAACGGCGGAGGATTCGCCATCGAGATGGACTTTCCGAGGATAGTGAACACCCGCGTCAACGGAAACCGGGCGGTGCGAGGCGGCGGGTTCTACAACGGCACGCGCGGAGATCCGGAGATCGTCAACACGGTCATCAACGGTAATCTGGCAAGCGATTCCGGGGGCGCTGTTTTCAACGCGGAGCTTTCCGAGACCGAGGTGATCAATTGCATTGCGTGGGATAACGGCGCCACGGAAATCGTGGACGAGCCGGGCAGCAGCACCACTGTGAGCTACAGCGACGTGATGGGCGGCTATCCGGGATCGTTCATCATCGACCTTGATCCGATTTTCGTGAGCCCGGGCCACTGGGATGACCTTGGAACGATTTTCGATCCCACGGACGACCAGTGGGTGACCGGCGACTACCACATCCAGATTTCCTCCCCGTGCATCGACGTCTCGGATGATACCGTGTCGGCCCTGTATGACGCGGACGGCACCACGTGGGAGGATATCGTCGGCGTCGGACTGCCGGGTGTCGATGTGGACATGGGCGCCTACGACTACAAGCCGTAAGACCGCCGTCGATTCGTTTTCCGAAACATCTTTTCCCGATCGCTGATAGAATACTCTCACGTTCACAACGAAAGGCGGGGGAATGAGGCGCGTACTTTGGATGATGCTGGCAATCATGATTGTATTTGGTTGTTATGAAGTCGATAGCCCGGATGTAGATGTCGGCCCGGATACCGATTCCGACTCAGATTCCGACTCAGATTCCGATACCGACACGGATACCGACGCTGACAGCGATACGGATACAGACACAGACACCGATTCTGATTGCCCTTTAGGGGAGTACAACGGCAGTTTCCACATAGAAACACAGTCGGATGTTGCAACCCTCGCGGGATACACATCTATCTCGGGATACCTGAATATCAACTGCCCTTCATGCACCGACTTGAACGAGTTGATGTGCCTCACCTCGGTGGGTAGCTTGTCCATCGCCGCCAACCAAACCCTCACCAACGTGGACGGCCTGAGCGCACTCACCTCGGTGGACGGGGGGTTGTTCATCACCGACAACGCCGCCCTGACCAACCTGGACGGACTCAGCAACCTCACATCGGTGGGCGGCGAGCTCTTTTTTATCGAAAACAACGACACTCTGACCAACCTGGACGGATTGAGCGGCATCACCTCGGTGGGCGGGGGGTTGGGGATCGGCTTCAACATCGTACTTCCCGATTGCGAGGCGTGCGATCTTCTAGACCAACTCACCAACGGCCTCGCATGGATAAACGTCCACGACAACCTCGACGACTCGTGCACGCCGGTGCCGGGTAGTTGTCCATAAAATCTATGGGATTTGGGGTCGTAACCCTCCACTTGACATATAGCCTTGCCTCTACCCCTGGTCCGGACTAGGGAGCGCTTTCCTCTTCGCCAAATGATTCGCTGGTGGCGTTTTCGAACCTGGCATGCTCAATAGGCGGGTTCTCGTTTCTATATGTCAAGTGGAGGGTTGCGACCCCATTTACCTCTCGTACCCACTGCGAAGGTAAGAGAGCCGGCTCCTTCACTATTGCGTGCCGTTGCGTACGCAGCGAATGTAATTACCATCCAATTTATCGTCGCAGAGAAT
Source organism: Deltaproteobacteria bacterium (assembly GCA_030591725.1). Lineage (GTDB taxonomy): Bacteria > Myxococcota_A > Polyangia > JAAYKL01 > JAAYKL01 > JAUVAN01. Next base: position 159 of record JAUVAN010000074.1, on the reverse strand, counting down.
CGCGCCTGTGGAGAAATCAATGTACCAGGAGACAGGTGTGGCAAACGACCATGATGCCCAATAATAGCCGCAAGGACCGCTCAGGCCGTCTTGCCAATAGCATCCTCCCTCATTGATTTCACACCCCGAGCAATTGTCATCCCAACAATCCGAAAGATC
>JAUVAN010000082.1 GCA_030591725.1 Deltaproteobacteria bacterium | reverse complement strand
GGAGCATAGGTCATCCTGACCGCGCCCTCATAAGGGCGCGGTACGTGGGTAGGATCGTCAGTTTCTGAGAGTCACGGTTCATGTGAACACGGCTGGATCCGGATGAACCTTTTTTGTTCTTCATTTCTGGCCGCGGGATTTATTTCCGCGGTGGCGGCGCAGGGAATATCCGAGAAAACCTTCCCAGCAAGCTCTTGGAACCGGTGGCCTTCATATCTCCATGTGCCAGGGCGGTTCGCGCGTCGAGGCGTTGCAGGATTATCCCCACCAGGATCTCCTCGGTGGTTTCGAGGGTCAACGTCGGTGACGGGTGTGTCCCCCCTGACGCCACACATCGTCCTCCACCGATGGTCAGGTGCCAGTTGTCGGCCTCTTCGCCCTGGAAATCAAACAGGATGACAGCCTCCAGATCGCCTGCGGCCACGGGATCGTAGCAGGCGGCCAATTCGTGCGCCAGGATTCTCAAGTCCTTCGATACGGCGATCTTGAGTTGCTCTCTATCATTACCACCTGCGCCTATCTCCCTGGCAATCTGCCAGTAGGTGGCCGAGTTCCGGCGAAAGGTCTCCACGTCCCGCGTGAAAGGAAGCGAGGCTTCGGACTCTGTTTGCACAGAGAAACACCCTTCGCGAACCAGCTCCGCGCCGGCCCTCTCGAAGGCCATCCGCACCTTCCTGCCGGTGATGGGCTTGCCCGCGTCGAAGTCGAGGAAGAAGCTCTCCGATCTGAGCAACTTGCCGACCGGCTTCGCGTAGATACCGTCGCAGATCAGCTCGAAGGTCTTGACCAGGCCGTCCATTGTCTCCGGGTTCCTGTGGGCGCCAACCGCTACTAACGCGGCGCGATCGGGGCCCCTGTCCGGATACCGTTCCGTGTTGCGCTCCAGACCGATCTCTCCGCCCTGTGTGATGATGGGAAGAGAGGTTGGGAGCAGACGCTCCAGGAACGCCTTGATGAGCGCCGAGAACGAATAGTAGTAGATGGGTGTTGCAAGAACGAGGGCGTCGCTGTCCAGAAACTTCTCCATGAGCATCGCCATGTCGTCGTTCTGTGAGCATTTCCCATCGCGGTTGGGATCCCAGCATTGGAAGCACCCGGTGCAGGGCCTGACGTCGTAGTTTCGCAGATCGATCTGTTCCACAGAACCGCCGGCTGCGACAGCGCCCGAAGTGAACAGCTCCAGCAGATCCCCGGTGTAGCCGTTCTTTCTGGGCGCGCCGTTGACTATGAGGATTTTCATTCTCATCTCCTGAACAATGAGTTGTAGCCCTGAAATGTATCGCCATCAAGTGCCTGGCGCGAGGCTGCTCACGGCCGATATCTGGACAGTCGAGCATCGGTTATGTAGTTTTCTTGGCCTGGAGGTATGGGATTGATATTTCGTACAAACGCACATCTTTCGATCTTGTCACTGTCAATCGCAGCGACATTTTTTGCGGCGTCGAGCATGATCCATGCACAGGCGCAGGAGGATGCCGGCGGCGAATTCCCCATCCTCAAGCGCACCGCAGAAACAACACCGGTTCGCGTGGGGGCGCGACGGTACAGCGCGGTTCAGGCCCGCGTTCATAGAGGCGCGATTCTCCGTCTGAAAAAGACCTGCATGGCTCGCGGTTGCCCGAAGGGATGGTTGGAGCGTGAGGGGGGAGGGTACGTTTGCGCCGCGAATCTCAAGAAGACCGACGAGACCGAGCCCAGGCCCGCAGCGCGAGATCTTCCGGGTATTCTCGATGGGCTGGAGGCCTGGAAGGTAATACCGGGAGGTTCCCGTTTTTTCAAGCGCGTCAAAGATATCGATCGCAGGCATCTCTACCGTTTCCTGATGAAAGGCTCCTACCTGATGATCCGCGAGAGCCTGACCAGGTACGGGACCGACTATCACCGCAACCGCGCTGGGTGGTGGGCAACGTCTGCCAACACCGTCAAGCTCGATCCCCCGATAGCATCGCTCGGCATCGAGATTGCCGAGGGGGAGATCCCGCCGGCAGGTGTGATCATCGAGGATGAAGTAGGCGTATGGGAATCCCCGGATACGAGCGGACAGAAGACATCGACGTTGGAGCGGTGGTCTATAATCGCCGGTGTTGAGGGGAAGCCCCTGTCCGTTGAAGACGGCTGGGTGGAGATCCCGGGCAAGGGATATGTGCAAGACGACAAGATCGCCCGCGTGAGAAAATTTTCTCTGCCCCGAAACGTGTTGAAAAAGGAGAAGTGGATCGCCATCGACCTGGAGGAGCAGATGCTTCACGCGTACGTGGGCGAGAGGTTGATCCGTGTTGTTCCGTGCTCCACCGGTATCAGAAACAACACAGGTCCCGGCAGGTATCGCATCAAGTGGAAGCGTCGGCTGCAGACGATGAACCTGCGGCGAGGGCATCTGCGTGTGGAGGACGTCCAGTACGTGATGTACTACGACCGAAGGCGCAGCATCGCCATTCACGCGGCTTACTGGAACAATGACTTCGGCAAGCGCAAGAGTCACGGATGCGTCAACCTGCCCAGAGACGACGCGCGATGGATCTACGATTGGAGCACCCCACACTCCCTGCCCGAGGACTCGGAGAACTTCCACTGCCCGACCGACCGTGGAACCCGCGTCATCGTTTTCAAATAGGCAGGGGATCTCTGGTCGCCGCCGGACATTGTGTCGCCGGAGTGTATTCATGCTATGCTTTCAAAATCATGAGTCGCTTCTTTCATGCTTCAATAGTCGCAGCCCTTTTGGTCTTCGTGGTCGTCGCGTGCGATGACGGTCCCCCAAAGATCGCCGTCGATGCGGGAAGCGATTCGGGCACGGGAGGCGACACGGATACCGATACCGACACAGACGCTGACACGGATACGGACACGTCGCCTGTTTCTCGCCCTCCCACGACTCTCGCCCAGACAGTCGCAGGTCTCGCTCCTGCACAGGACCTTTCGGACAACCCCGATCGGACGCTGTGGGGGCTCACAGAACCAGGCCCGGGCGAGCCGTATCTCTACCTGGATGATCTGGGAGTGGGCGCTGCCACCGAGACTCCCGTCGGAGAACCGAGCTCTCTCATGTACATATGGCAGCTCACGGACGCGCAGATCGTCGACGAGGAGTCGCCCGCCAGGTTGATAAACGGGGATTTCTACACGGAATCCGCCTACCGGAACCAGGAGTCCTGGACGTCTCAATTTCTGGAAGCGAGCATCCGTACCGGAAACGATTTCGTGGATTTTCGTCCGTTCGATTTCGCCCTGTTGACCGGAGACATGATCGACAATATCCATAAAAACGAACTCGAATGGTTCATGCAGGTAATGGACGGGCATATCGTCCACCCGGATTCCGGGGACGACGACGATCCTCTGCCTGGCGAGGAAAACGACCCTCACGATCCGTTCCAGGCGGAGGGTTTTCATCAGAGCATTCCATGGTACAGCACCGCTGGAAACCACGATCTTCTGGAGCTGGGCAACGGCCCATTGCTGGCCCCTTTATTGGCGGATCCCACGGGCGACACGACGTCCTGGCTATCCAAGGCGGTCGTCCCTACGTGCCTGGAACAACCCTGGTACGGCGATGAGTCACCGTCACCGCAGCGTTGCTATCTTCCACCCAAGGACCAGTTCACGAGCTCCAGCGTGGTTCCGGATCCCCAGCGGGCTTTCATCGATCTCTACGACTGGATCTTCGCGCACTTCGGCACAGCGACGATCCCCGATGGTCACGGATACACCCAGAACAGCCTCGACTACGTGATTGGAAGCTACGTTACGGAGAACATCGTCCCGGGCATTCCGTTCGTATTGATATCCATCGACATGGTGTCCGATTCCGGGCAGTGGGGTACCTTCGACCAGGCTCGACACGACTGGCTGGAGGCGCGCCTCATCGACGCGGAAAACGCAGGGCAGATAGTTATTGTGATCAGTCATCACACGGGTCACAGCCTTGACGATGCGGACGAGCGGGACGACTTCATTTCCATGCTCAACGAATACCCAAACGTGATCGCGCACATCGGCGGGCACACTCATGCGAACCGGGTCACTCCCAGGCCGGCGCCCGCAGGGTACGACCCGGAGCACGGGTACTGGGAAATCGAGACGTCGGCGATAGTCGATTGGCCCCAACAGATGCGTTTCATCGAGATTGTGGACAACCGCGACGGCACTGGAGAAATCTACTGCACAATGGTCGATTACCAGATCCCTGTCGATTTCCCGGTTGTCGAAGGCGGGCGTTTCTACGCTTTGTTCGATGTACAGTCGGGGGGCGAAATATCAGGCGCCGGAGTTCCCGAGGATCGCAACGTTATCCTGAGGTTTGCGTGGCCTCAGTATCTGGCCGATGCGCTGGCGATGCTCCCGCACAGGGAGATTGAGTCGCTCAATTTCGAAACAGATCAGTAATAAATGTCCGAATTTGTGTTCTGGTGGCACACTTTGTGACGCCTGCATGAGATTTCCCGATGATCTGTTCCCGCGCGCCATTGCAACATATGTTATTGTTAATTCAGAATGAATTACAGTTGGTATGACCTTTGCTTCAGTGCAAGGCATGAAATGCCATGTTCGATGAACTTGAAGAAGATTCTTTTTTTTACAGGAGAACTATTATGAAAAGCTCACTTACAAAAAAACCGACCTGGAACGGACTTGGAATATCCATGTTTGCGGCCTGTATTGCGGCGGGAGCGACTGCGTTCACCGGGTGCTACCATGTGGAGGACTGGAACGAGATCGATTCAGTGGAGGTCAATCACGCGCTGAGTGGTTTTGACGATTGCGCTTCATTCGATCAATACGCCAAGCTCGCAGCCATCCAATTGATGAGGGCCAGGGTAGAGCAGGCGAGAGACGACGACGCACAGTGGGCGGGGAATGAAGAGGTAGCGTTAGGAGGCGCCACCGATGGCGATTTTGACGAATCGGATCACTCCGAAACCAACAACCAGGAACAGGGTGTGGACGAGGCCGATCTCATCAAGACCGACGGGGACTACCTCTACTCGCTTTACAAGGGCCAGTTCATCATTGTCGAGGCCGGCGACGAGGGCGCCCTGAGCGAGGCGGGCCGTGTCGAGGTCGGTGGCTACGCGAACGAACTCTTCATATACAACGACACTGCGGTTGTCTTTTCCGGCCTCAGCGATACAGAGGTGTCGCCGGAGCTTCGCCACGACACTCAAAGCTACGATGGCGTTGACTACGATTGTTGGGATGGATGGTGCGGGAATGGAAACTATCAGTACGCGCGAGTCTCGCTGATCGATATTTCAGACAAAACAACGCCGCAGGTGATTCGCACTGTCGAATACTCCGGTGAATATGTGACGTCTCGACTCGTGGACAATGCCTTGCGCGTGGTCATCTTTTCTCCGTTGCCCGCGCTGGAAACACAGTGGTACTGGGAAGATTACTATAGTGATTCGTGGTGGGATTCAGTGTCTAATGTCAACACGATGTACAAGAAGATCATCCAGAGAAATGAAGATCGCATCAACGCCTTGACCCTCGACGACTTCATGCCCGGAAAGCTCGATTCGGCTGACGGGGAAGTCCGGTACATCGCGGAATGCAGCGACACCCTCGGCTCGATGACACCCACGGGCATCGGCCTGACTACAGTGGTCTCCATGGACCTTGATGACGTTTCCAAGCAATCGGTAACGAATTCCGTTTACGGCGCCAGGGGCATCGTTTACGCAAGCACCAGCGCGCTCTACCTCACGACCTCTCGCCAGTATGTCATGGATGCTTTCCTTACAGGTTTGTGGCAAGGCGAGACATCCGGCATCCACAAATTCGACATCGCGCGAAGCGACTCTGCAGCTTTCTATATGGCAACGGGAAGCGTCCCTGGCCGAATGCTGGATCAGTTTTGCCTTGGCGAGCACAACGATTATCTCAGGGTAGCCACCACGACCGGATTCGCGGGGTGGTTTGGAAGCAACAACCTGGAGAACCACGTTTATGTACTGCAGGAGCAGGGAAAACTGCTCGAAACCGTGGGAACGCTCGACGGACTTGGGCTGGGCGAAGAGATCTACGCGGCTCGCTTCATGGGCGACAGAGGGTACCTTGTCACCTTTTTCGAGATGGACCCTCTGTACACACTGAATATGTCCAACCCCGCCGCTCCTCAGGTTGCCGGTGAATGGCATGGCCCGGGCTACTCCACGTATCTTCACCCCGTAGGAGAAAATAGCGTGTTGTCGGTCGGATTGGTGGAGGGTCGAACCGCGCTCACCCTCTATGACATTAGCAATTTCGCGGCACCAACCATGGTGTCGCGTCTGTTGTTCCCCGATTGGGAATTCTCCTCCGCCGCAGTCTATGAACACAAGGCATTCACCTTCAACTCCGAGTCCGGAATGCTGGCGCTTCCCTTTTACGAGTATCAGGACAACGATACAGGCATCTTCATTTACGACGTGCAGGAGAGCGGCGTGACCCTGACATCCACCTTGCAACTGAATGGAGGCAGTAGCTTCCACGAGGGCGCAGCGCGCCGCAGCGCCTATATCGGTGACTACATCTACGGCATCTCCCGTTGCAGGATCACCTCCGGCGCCCTGAGCGATCCTTCAATTGCCGCAGATACGATCGAGCTGTTCAATGTGGGCTCCTGCGACGACTACAACGACTGGTACTGGGGCGGCGGCCAGGACTGGTAGCGAAGGATTGGGAAAGAGGGGTTGACCCAGTATACCGCTATGGTATAATAATTATATTGTGGAATTCGAGTTCAGCAAACGAAAAAGCGAGTCAAACAAGCGGAAGCACGGCATCGATTTTGTTGATGCTCAAGCTCTTTGGGACGATCCCGACAGGCTTGAAATTCCGGCGAAGACTCAATTCGAGCAACGATTTGTGTTGATTGGGAGAATTGCAGAAAAACACTGGTCGGCAGTATTCACAACCCGCGCTGACAAGACTCGAATTATTTCTGTGCGCCGTTCGCGGAAACAGGAGGTGAAAGCATATGAAGGCTAATGAATTCGACAAGAAGTTCGATAATGGTGAAGAGATTATCCAGCATCTTGACTTCACCAAGGCAAGACGGCCCGGAAGAGAACAGAAACGAGTCAATGTCGACTTTCCCGTATGGATGATTCAATCCCTGGACAGGGAAGCCACCCGCCTTGGCGTACCCCGGCAATCTGTCATTAAATTCTGGATTGCGGAGCGTCTTGAACAGAAGACTCAAATCTGACCGGATTTTTCGCACACGACTATGTACATCCAGTCGGTTCTGTTATTCTCTGCGCGTTCGGCACACTGTTCGACGCTGATACCCATGAAGAAAAACCAATGAAGATATCAATCCCCTTTGAACTCACAATTGTTTCGATACTGCTGCTGTTGCTGTACAGCGCGTGTGGATCCGTCAACACTTTCGAGGACTTCGAGCCGGCAGTCGATGAAGATATCGGGGCAGGAGAAAACAATGACCTGGACGCGGGAACGGACGCCTCCGTTCATGGAGATCCGTGCTCCGATGACAACCCGTGGGACTGCAATCCAGTGGCGGACTACTCCGCTGATCCACCTGTCAACGAGGGCTGCTCGGGAACCAACGTGTCGTGTGACTATTGGGAACCGGCATCCGGATTCACCTGTCTCCTGGACGCAACGGAGGCGCTCGGAGATACCTGCGATATCGATAACGGCCCATGGTGCACGACGGGCGCGACCTGTCTGGCGACCGGCGGGGCTTCGAACGGGATCTGTGTGAAGTTCTGTTGCGGCGCGCAGGACTGCGAACCACTCGAGGACTGTAACCAGGGCAATTGGCCCAACGTGACCGGAGACCTGGGATACTGCCTTGCTCCGGGGAGCGACCCTGACGGAGGCGTGGACGCCGGCTAGCCCACGTGCAATCGCGCACCTTCCATCATTCTGAACACGAGATCCACAAAGGGTGTTCCCCCGTGGGCGGCTATCTCCGGCAGCAGGCTGGTCGGCGTCATTCCCGGAATGGTGTTGACCTCCAGGATCACAGGAGGATCCTCTCGCGGAAGGATGAGATCGATCCGGGCGGCCCCGGCACAGCCGACGGCACCGAAAGCCCGCGCTCCGAGATCACAGGCCCGGTCGATGGCATCTCGATCCATGCGGGGAGGGATGTGATGTGTGGATCCACCCTGTTCGTACTTGGCGCTGTAGTCATAGAATTCCCGGTGCGGTTCGATTTCTACAGATCCGAGCACTTCTCCGTCGATCACAGCCACCTGCACCTCTATCCCTGACACATATTTCTCCACCAGGGCGCGTTTCGAACCGGACAGAGCCTTTCGGATGGAGGCCTCCAGATCATCCATTTCCCGTACGATGGTCACGCCGACGGATGATCCCTCGTTCACCGGCTTGACAACCACGGGGAGCGAGAGGCCGTCGGCAAGCATGACATCCACGTCGGTGACAACAATTCCCGGAGCCACATTCAGACCCGCCGATGCAAGGATATCCCTGGTTCGCGCTTTATCCATCGCCAGAGCGGAAGCCAGGGGACCTGAACCGGTGTAAGGGATCCCCATGACTTCGAGCATTCCCTGGACGGTTCCATCCTCACCCCACCTTCCGTGAAGAGCGATGAAGACAGCCTCTACCTGGGATTGACGAAGCTGCCTGTCCAGCTCCCTCGTGGCGTCGATCCGGATGACCTCATAGCCGGTTTCAACGAGTCCTTCAGCCACCGCCTCTCCGCTCTTGAGCGAGATTTCGCGCTCCGCAGAGAGCCCTCCCATCAACACACCCACCCGTTTGAATCTCATCGAAACCTCCTTGCGTATCCCCAATGATGTACCAACGCACGATGAGGGGATCCATATTTCGGCACATTACCTCTGCAATAGAGGTGAGGTTTTTTGGAACGACTCGTGATCAGTGTGATATTAGGGATGCGAATTTTTTTTCGGAGGCAAGTTCCAATATGACATTTACCGAAGCGGCCCTCGAAGTCCTCGAACGCGAGGGCCGGCCGATGCATGCGAGGGAGATCGCCGACAAGGCGGTCGAATGGAGTCTTCTGTCCCATGTGGGGAAGACGCCGGTACAAACCATGTCCGCGCGAATCTCCGCGATTGTTTCAAAGGGACCCGGGGCCGGGCCGTTCGTACGGGTCAGGCCGGGAGTTTTCGCTCTGGTGAAATGGGGTGGATCCTCCCCCGGTTCCACCTCACCGCAAAAGCAGAGCGCCCCGGAGGCCGTCGAGATGACGAGCAAGCCCGAGCCGCAGGCCGGAGAGGGAGTATCATCGACGCGAAAGCGCAGGCGCCGCAGGAAGAAGAGGCGCCCCGAGGAGGTCGCGGAAGCGAACGTTAATAAGCTACCTGAGAAGAAAGCACCCGAGAAGAAAGCACCCGAGAAGAAAGCACCCGAGAAGAAAGCACCTGAGAAGAAAGCACCTGAGAAGAAAGTACCCGAAAAGAAAAATCTATCATCGCCGCCACCTCCCGCAAACAATGAAAGCGAGATCACCGATCGCGTGGAGAGCATGCTCAGGAAGCAGACCAAGCCGGTTCAAACGGCCAAGCTGGTGGCACACTTCGGGCGGGAGGGACGCAGATGGGTCCAGCTCCTCGAGGCCTTGCTGGCGGCCGATGGGATCGAGCGCGAGCACCGAGGTCTGCGACCGAGGTTCGTCGAGCACCGCAATGGATGGGCTCTTGCCGCTAGGGAGGTGAGCTCGGAGATCGTGGAACTGGAGAGTCAGGTGTCCGACGCGGCGCAAAGACTTGCTCATATCGCCGGTCGCCAGGTGCTGAGGAAGATCCGCAGTCTGCCCATGAACGCATTCGCTCGAGTGGTCATCCTGTTCCTGCGCCGCTCCGGGTTCGGTGAGATGGCGTCGGTCAACAGGGGATCGGGGCAGGAGCTTCATCTTTCGGTTCAGGACAGGCGCCGGGGAGGGCGTTTCAACACGGCGGTGGTGGTGAGACGTGATTCTCCCAACAAGCCCGTGACTGAAAACGCAATCACCGATCTGCGCGGCGCAATGCACCATTACGATACCATGCGTGGAATGATAATCACGACCGGCGTTTTCAGCGATCGTGCGCGTTCGGAGGCACTGGTTCCCAACCTGTCGCCCGTGGTCCTCGTGGACGGGGAGACCTTCACTGGAGATCTGGTGAAGCTGGGGATAGGAGTGCGGGAGCGCAACGTTAACCTTCCGGCGTTCGACGACGCATTCTTCACATCGCTGGGGTCCAGGGATATATGAACCCACTTTCCCGCAGTTCTTGCTTCACCTTCAGCGACAGGGAGATGCCGGTACGCTTCGGGCGTTACCATCTGCTGACCAGGATCGGCATAGATCCGGTCGGAGAGGATTTTCTTGCAGCGTGGGGTGTCGACGAGGGTGTCGATCAGATGAGGATTGTCCGGTGTGTATATCCGATCATCGCTGAGGAAACCGAGTTCGTCGCTCTGTTCTCCGAGGAAGCGCGATCTCTTTCGCGGCTGTCGAGCACGAATGTCGTTCGGATCATGGAAGTGGGTATCGAGGGAAAGATACCGTTCGTCGCCCGGGAGCACGTGGAAGGGTTGAGCCTTGAGCGGTTGATCATGCTTGCGCAGGGACGAACGGCCCTCTGGCCGTGGGAGCTGGCAGCTCATATAACGACGGAGATACTGAGAGGGCTCGACTACGTTCACCGGCGGGAGGATTTGCACGGCAACCCCATGGGAATGCGACATGGGGATATCAGACCGGCCAATATACTCGTCTCCGTTAACGGCGAGGTAAAACTGGCCAATTTCGGATCCACACTGAGGTTCATAGCGGACGATAAAACCAACGCCCGTTTGAGTGATATCCGCGACCGGTTCTTTCCGCCTGAGGGCATCGACGAGGTCGAGCCGACGGTCGACGCAGATCTGTGGGGCGTCGGCCTGATCCTCGTGATGTTGCTGGGCGGCAGGATTCAGTCCAGGCTGAGCGGCGAACACGTTATGCAGTGGATGCCGCCTCAGATGTCGTACAGAGTGGAGTCCTTGCCCGATGTGGTGGACACGTTCATCGGCCGGGCCCTCAACCCTGATCCCTCTTTCCGCTTTTCAACGGCCAGGGAGATGCGCGCGGAGCTCCTACAGATAATGCAGTCTCACGCAAAGGGGCATCCGCCGGACGATCTCGCTGAGTGGGTCGTGGAGTTGGGTCAGGCCGAACGAAGTTCCGAGGATGATCTGGTTCGCCGCCTGCTCGGGAAGGAGGCGAAGATTCAGCTCGATGAGACCGCTGACGGAACCGGTGCGCTCGCTGTGGGGCACGTGCTGGACGGTCGGTATCACCTGCTGCGGAGGCTCGGAGAGGGCGGGATGGGCGTGGTGTTCGAGGCGGATCATCTCGGTCTCGGAAGAAAGGTGGCGGTAAAGGTGCTCCACGATCGTGTGCTCGACGAAGAGAACACGGTGGAGAGGTTCAGGAGAGAGGCGCAGATCATCGGTTCCCTCGGTCATCCCAACATCGTGGGCGCGCTGGACTTCGGGATCACAGTTGAGGGATACCACTACCTGGCCATGGATCTTCTGGAGGGGAAGTCACTCGCGGAACGCATCGAGGACGGCTCCCTGACTCCGAGGGAGATCACGTCTATCATGGCCGAGGTCTGCGACGGCTTGCAGGCAGCCCATGACGCCAATGTGATCCACCGGGACCTCAAGCCCGACAACGTATTCCTCACGCCGACCGGCGCTCGAATCCTGGACTTCGGTATCGCCAAGAGCACCGGGCTGGACGAGAAGGCCGAGGCTCTCACGCGCACGGGTAACATTTGCGGCACGGTGGACTACATCGCGCCGGAGCAGATCAGGGGCCTGTCCCAGGATCCGCGCTCGGACCTCTACGCGGCGGGAGTGATCATTTACGAGGCCCTCACGCAAACCACTCCTTTCAAGGGACGCACCGTCGGGGAGACCCTGCACAAAGTCATAAACGACAAGCTGGTCTCGCCCCGCAAGAGGAGCGGCGACAAGACTATCCCGGCCGAACTCGAGGCCATATGCATGAAGGCGCTCAGTCGACGGGCGGACAAGCGTTTTTCCAGCGCCACCGAGATGGCGTCGGCCCTGAGGGCCCTGTTGCCCACACAGGGCGAAACCACTGAAATATTGGATTCGGGATCGTGGGAAAAGGGGTCCTGGAAGCTCCTGATCGTTGTTGGCGCCGCACTGGTGTTAGGGATCGCCGCGTGGTGCGTTTCAAGCGGGTACCTGGAGGAGGACGAACCTCTGGCCGGCGCCGAAATCGAGGCCGAGGCGCAAGAAGATCGGGTCAAGGCAAGTATCGACACATCTGGGGGACCGGTGGTCATGATCCCGCCAGACGCCGGGAACAAGCCTGCCGCCAGGGATTTACTGTCTTCGAAGAGCGATCCCGTGGAATCCGGTAGCGTCGAAAAAGAAGATGCCAGGGCACTGGCCCGGGACAAGGTGAGGGCGGGGGAAGCTGCGCTTGCGATGATGAACATCTCCGGCGCGGTCCAATTCTTCGAGGATGCCATACAGCTCGATTCCAGAAACAGTCGGGCCTGGTACGGTTTGGGCAAGGCTGCATTTCAGAGGGGTGATTACAGCGTTGCCGTCGACAAGACCGAGCGTGCATTGCGCCTCTCTCCCGCCAGCGTATCCAGAAGGATCTTCCTGGGTAAAATCTTCCTCGCCGCCGGGCAGAGAGCCGATGCCGCCGCCCAGTTCAGACGCGTGCTGGCCACCCATCCCGGCAACGAAAAAGCCGCCTTGTTGCTCAAGAAAGCGGACCCTACCTGACTTTTATTTAATAAATATCTTTTTTTTGACAGTCATCATTTTATTGAAGACTGAGAATCGTAAAGAATGGTATTGTCCATATAAGGTATCGCCAAACTATTTGTGTTTGAGAGGGAGTCAAATGAAAAAGCGCCCCGATGAAATTGAAGCTGTTGATGCAGAAGACAAAATCGAAGGAAAACCCAGGCCGGTCGACAGGCGAGGTTTTCTGGTAATCGGCGGTCTTGGCGGTATGGCCGCAGTGTTCTTGCAGAGCTGCGGAAAGCAGGGCGATCCGGACTATGAGGATGGCGGAACGGATACCGATACCGACACCGATACTGACATCGATACGGATACCGATGGGGACACTGATTCGGATACCGATACCGATACGGACACCGATACCGATACGGACACCGATACCGATACGGACACCGATACCGATACGGACACCGATACCGATCCGGACGCAGGTCCTGACGCAGGTTGCGTTACCTGTTCGGGCACCTGCACGGCAACGTGCGCCGATGACTGCACCGGCACCTGCACGGCAACGTGCGCCGATGACTGCACCGGCACCTGCACGGCAACGTGCGCCGATGACTGCACCGGCACCTGCACGGCAACGTGCGCCG
>JAUVAN010000469.1 GCA_030591725.1 Deltaproteobacteria bacterium | reverse complement strand
CGATAAGAACTTCAACGTCCCGCAAAACACGAAAATCCGCCAAGTTTCTGAGGAGGGTCTTTTCTGCGGCTATGTGTACTTATCACAATACCAAACGCCACCTTCGCCCTTTGGGAGACTGCAGGTTGGCAGTCTTTCGCAGTTGACGCAAAGGCCCAGGGGCTGATCGGCCGGGCCGGCGGTTAAGGTTGAAGCTCCCATGGTCCTGGAGGGCTCAAACTCCTCACAACACCAAATTGGGTCCGTACTCTGGGCCAAGCACACGCACGTACTGGCGTGGTTGCAGCTCATGCAGAGACCCATGAGTTCGCCGTTCGGGTCCATCGCTCGTTCTCCTTGGCAGACCAGCACGCAGTGACGCACACTTCATCGGGGCGCTGTCGCAGTGACGAAGTCTCGTTTATGCGAACTCTATGCCAGTTCGACCTCTGGGCCGAGTATTTTGAGATTCCCTGAGCGAAAAGGCATAGGTATGGTTCAGATTTCCCGGTTCTGAATTTTTCAAGCGACAGACCTTGACCTTGACAGTCATTTGAGCGTATAAGGGCACTTCTGGGTCGGAGTTTTGACTCGGAGAGGAAAAAATCGCGAGGAGGCTTTGATGAGCACAGAGTTCAACGCATTCGCAATGGCACAACAACAGTTCGACGCGGTGGCCGACAAACTGCAGCTCGAAGGCGGAATTCGTGAACTCCTGCGGTGGCCGCAGCGCGAGTATCACTTCACGATTCCCGTGCACATGGATGATGGATCGGTCGAAGTTTTTAAGGGCTTTCGCGTACAGCATAACGACGCTCGAGGACCGGGAAAGGGCGGTATTCGCTTCCATCCACAGGAAACGATCGATACTGTGCGCGCCCTCGCCACCTGGATGACGTGGAAGTGCGCCGTCGTTGACATTCCCCTCGGCGGAGGCAAAGGTGGCGTCATCTGTGATCCCCACGATCTTTCGCCGCGCGAACAAGAGGCCTTGTGCCGTGGTTGGGTGCGTCAGGTTGCGCGTAACATCGGCCCCGTTCAGGATGTGCCGGCGCCCGACGTGATGACCAATCCTCAGCACATGGTGTGGATCATGGATGAGTACGAGAAGATTATGGGCGGTCATTTTCCCGGTGCGATCACCGGCAAGCCGGTTGAACTCGGAGGTTCGCTCGGTCGAACCGAAGCGACAGGGTACGGTGTGGTCTACACCGTACGAGAGGCGCTCAAACGTATGGGCATGGAGATGGAAGGCATGCGTGCCTCATTTCAAGGTTTCGGCAATGTTGCTCAGTACGCAGCAAAATTGTTGATCGAGATGGGCGGAATGGTCGTCTCTGTTTCGTGCTGGGATAATGATGACCAGAAGGCCTACACCTTCCGCAAACTTGATGGCATTGATATTGATTTCCTGCTCTCGATCACCAATCGTTTTGGAACGATCAACAAGGCCAAGGCTTCGGCTGAGGGTTATGAACAGCTTGAAGCCGATGCGTGGATCGAGCAGGACGTCGAGATTCTCATCCCCGCTGCGCTCGAGAATCAGGTCACCGGTAAGAACGTCAACAAAATTGCAAACTCGGTCAAGATTCTCGCCGAGGGCGCTAACGGTCCGACGACCCCCGAAGCCGATGCTGTACTCAAGGATCGGGGAATCTACGTCATTCCCGATTTCCTCGCCAACGCTGGTGGCGTCACCTGCTCCTATTTCGAGCAGGTGCAGTGTAATGCAAATTTTTTCTGGCCCAGAGATGAGGTGCTTGAACGCCTTGACCAGAAAATGACTCTGGCATTCCACGCAGTCGCCGATCTCGCGGAAGAGACTGACGAGTACATGCGTGACGCTGCGTACATGATCGCTATTCAACGTGTCGCGACAGCTTGTAGGTTGCGCGGCTGGGCGTAATCAGCAGCACCGAAACAATATCGGATTTCAGAAACGCGGAGAGAGATCTCCGCGTTTTTTTCGTACAGGTCTTCCGTCTCTTTTGGTTACTGCTTCTCTGCGAGGTAGGCCATGGCGAAGTCTTCGTTGCCATCCATGATGATTTGGAGGAAACGCCCGTCGGCGACTGAAGGTACGTGAATCAGTCGTACTACTCTTTCCATATCTGCGTACTTAGGTGTAATTTCTGCAAGGCTGTTGGGTGAGTTGTTGAGGAAATTTTCGTTCCAAACGATGTCTTCTTCGTCGGGGTACAAGGGCAGATATGCGATCCGGGCCTCGACGAGGTCGTTGAAGAAATGGG
>JAUVAN010000118.1 GCA_030591725.1 Deltaproteobacteria bacterium | reverse complement strand
CGAGCTCGACATCATCCGACTGGCACCCCAGAGCGCATGAATTTTCCATTCCGTTGACAGTTTCATCGACCATTATCGGCCAACAATGCCTTCAACAACAAGGGGGACCTAAAGACTCGAACTCTTGTTGGCTCTTGTTGGCCGCTCTTGATCGTGGACGGATAGCCTCCGGTCAAGGTGTTCGCGGAACGTTCCATGGCTCGGATTACAGCTTCTCTGTATTTCGGGCTTGGCGAACGTGCATCAAGTGGTAAGATGCGCTCCAAGCGAAACCCGAAGCCGAGCAGCCATTCAATGGAGGAGATAATGCCTAGTAGACGTCACCGATGGGGATTGGTTCTGTTTGTCGTTGCGAGCCTGGCGCTCACGGTCGGATGTGGTCCCAAGACACCGGAGATCACCGAACCCGTTGATGTGAAACCCAAGGGACCCAACTACGAGGTCTTCGCTCCCCTGGATCAGGCCACCATGGATGTGTCGCTACCCGTGATCCTCGGCACCGATGAGCCGGAGGACTGTTTCATGGCCGTGGAGGGTCTCGTATACGAGGAGGCGGACGTCGTTCTCAAGGAGCAGATTCTCGAGCACATTCCGGAGATTACAAAATCTCTGGCAGCATGGCTGGTCAGGGATCTTGAGCCTGACGGCGTGAACGAGGCGATGGTCAAAAAATGGGACATCTCTCTCGAAGACGTGGTTGTCATGGACCTCCCACGGGAATATCTGCGTTTTGTGGACGATCCCCAGTGCCTGACCGGCAAGGGGTGGGTGCCTGATGGTCAGCATGTTGCTGTAAGCTATTTCGGAGCCAAGACGTTCAAGTTCGAGACCGACATTCCCATTGATCAGGACGGTCAAGAGGCGCTTCTCGAAGCTGTCGGGATGGTGAACATCGTGATGGAGTCAGAGGCGTTGTTTGTCTACGAAGCAGCGATGGACGAGGAGGGAGGATCGTTGCTCGACCCTGAGGGAAACCAGCTGTTCACCTCGCCGAGCGGAGACTTCATCGCCGAGGCGGACATCCCGCCCGTGGAAGAACGGAAGATGAAAGAGTGGGTCTTCAATTCGGATAATCCGATCTACTTCGCATACAAGGAATTCCCGAAAGCCGCCTGGCGCAAGGAGGGAGCGAAGGACAAGTGCAACATCATCCTCATCCCGGACGCCCTGAGTCCGCAGAAGCCGGATTGCGCCGAGTTCCAGGAGTCTGGATTTTCCGTTTCGATCATCGATGATGAGGACCAGCCTGTTTCCATAACCATCAAGACTGGTGAGGAACTCAAGGGAGTGAACCTTGCGTGGAAAGAACCCACCAAGGTGCAGGTGAACGATCGCATCATCATCTGGCTGATGCCGGAGAAGGTGGAGGTGGGTGTCAACTTGTGGCTCAACAGCCTGGTCATCAATCCTGAGCCTTTACCCGAGGGGATGAGCGAGGACGGCGATCCCGGCTACAGTGTTCCCATCTCCAAGGAGAAGGAAGCCGCCGCCGAGGAGAAGAAGGAAAAGGACGACAAGAAGAAGAAAAAGAAGAAGAAAAAGAAAAAGAAGAGCTCCGGCAACTCCATCGACGACTATCTAAACGAGTAACTCCTACCTGGACCACTCCCTGAGAATCGAGGGAAGCTCACAGATCAGATCGGAAGCGAGAAGCGCGGGCTGTCCCAGTCTTTGCGCTGCAAGGTCTCCTGCGTGTCCATGGATGTATGTCCCGAGGAGCGCGGCGTCGAGTGGTTCGAGTCCCTGGGCGAGGAAACCACCGATCATTCCTGAGAGCACATCTCCCATCCCACCACTTGCCATCCCCGGATTTCCCGTTGGGTTGACGAATACGCGTCCGTCCGGTGTTGCGACAACCGACCGCGAGCCCTTGAGGACGATCACAACCTTGTGCCACTTGGCGGCCTCTCTGGTGACGGAAATACGATCGGCCTGAATCGCCGGGATGGACTTGTTGATGAGCCGTGCCATCTCCCCCGGATGCGGTGTGAATACCATGGGGGCAGTGATTCTCCCCGCTCCGGTGGGGTCCTTTGCCAGGATATTGATCCCGTCCGCATCCACCACCGCGGGAACCTCCATCATCTGAAGCAACCGCATGGTCAGCGCCGAAACGCCGGGCGCTGTCGTGATTCCGGGTCCGACAACCACCGCCTTCTTGTCGTCGAGGAGCTTTCCGAGGCGCTTGACCACCTTGTCCGTAATCGGCGCATCAGTCCTGTCCAGAAGGGCTTCGACCATGACCTCGAGGCATTTCGATTCGATGACCGGCTGGGCGTTGGCGGTTGTCGCGATGGTGACCAGGCCCGTGCCGACGCGCATGGCGGATTTACCGCACAGTACCGCGGCGCCGGTCTTTCCCAGTGATCCCGCCAGCAACAGCAGATGACCGAATGTGCCCTTGTGCGAATCCTCGGTTCGTTCGCCGAGCAACCCGCGAAGTGAGCCCGGGTCGATCATGCTACCGTCCCAGCCGGCCCTGTCAGACGCGATGCCCGGCACGCCGATGGAGACGACCCGGATACGGCCCGCAAACCCGGCGCCTGGATGCTGAACGAGCCCGCGTTTCAAATGACCGAATGTTGCGGTGCCGGTGGCCCTGACAACCTTGCCCCACGGAGTTCCGCTATCCGCGTCGAGCCCGGATGGGAGATCCACAGCCAGTACGGGGACCGCAGCATCGTTGATCATGTCTATGAGGTCGCCGAGGTGACCCTCCACGTTTCTGGAGACCCCGGTGCCCAGGAGCGCATCCACCACAAACCCATCCTCGCGCAGCAATTGCACGAGCCCGGTCGCACTCCCTGAGTCCGACATGTCAAAGATGGGGGCGTCCATGGCGTGCAGGATCCCGTGGTTGAGAAGGGCATCCCCGCCGAGGCTGGAGGCCGGCACCGCCATGTAGATTTTGACTTCGTATCCGGCGTTCAGGAGATGGCGGGCGATAACGAATCCGTCGCCGCCGTTGTTGCCCGGACCCGCCATGACCGCGAGACGGCGTTTTTCTCCCAGGAGGTCCATCGCCATTCTCGCCGCTCCGCGCCCGGCGTTTTCCATTAGGACCGGCCCCGGGATTCCAATGTTCTCGATGGCTATCCGGTCGTACTCGCGCATCTGGGCGCGGGTCATGAACAAACAGTCATTCCATTGTTCCGTCATCTTTTTCCTCCCTCGAGGATAACCACCGCCACCGATACTCCACCCGCGTGGCTGAGGCTGATGTGTATTTGCTCCACGCCGATCTTGTCGGCGTGCTCTTTTGCCGCGCCCCGCAGGATCAGCGAGGGTGCTCCGTCCGGGGAGTTCGCGACCTCCATGTCGTGCCACCGCAACCCGCCGGGAGCTCCGAGCGCCTTTATAGCCGCTTCCTTGGCCGCCCATCTCGCTGCCAGTCGCTCGCCGGTGACCTTCTTGCCCTTCTGGGCGTGGTCTCGTTCTCCCTGTGTGAACACTCGTCTGGTGAACAGGTCGCCCTGACGATCAATTACATCTTCGATCCTCGAAATAGGGCAAATATCGATTCCCATTCCAAGAATCACAGTTCCCCCATTGCCTCGAGCATCTGCCGCACGGCGTTTTCGAGTCCGGTGAAAACCGCGCGGGCTATGATGGAATGACCGATGTTTAACTCCTCGATCTCGGGGATCCGGGCCACGGGAGCCACGTTATGGTAGTGAAGTCCATGCCCGGCAGCCACCCGCAGGCCCAGGTCGGTGGCTATCGTCGCCGCTTCGATCAACCTGTCCATCTGGCGTGCGCGCTCCGCAGCGGGAGCCTCGCAGTAGTCGCCGGTGTGAAGCTCCACGATATCTGCGCCGGCTTCGCGGCTAGCCTCGATCTCTTTTCTGCTGGGATCGATGAACAGGCTCACCGAGATGTCGGCCTCCTTCAGAGACCTGACTGCGGCGGTTACGGTGTCGAGATCACCGGCCACAGAGAGCCCGCCCTCGGTTGTGCGCTCCTCTCGTTTCTCGGGTACCAGCGTGCATATGTCCGGGTGCACAGCGCGGGCTATCCCGATCATTTCGTCGGTCGCCGCCATCTCAAGGTTGAGGACCGTGGTGACGACCTTGCGCATGATTTCCAGATCCCGATCGATGATGTGACGGCGATCTTCCCTCAGGTGGATGGTGATGCCTTGCGCCCCGGCCATCTCGCAAATAGAGGCGGCGGGGACAGGATCTGGGTAGTTGATCCCTCGGGCCTGTCTCAGGGTAGCCACGTGGTCGACGTTGACATGAAGTCTGGTCATTGTTCGTCCGGCTCCTTATCGGTTTCACTCATCGGGGTCTCTTCGGGAGTCTCTTCGGGGTTCTCTTCGGGAGTCTCTTCGGGGTTCTCGCCGGCCTCTTCCTCGGTTCCGAAATCATCGTCGATGATCTCCTGATGCTCCTCCCACAGCTCGGTGAACTCGTGCAAGGAGGGCAGGTCGCTGAGTGATTTGAGGTTGAAGAGTTCGAGAAACGCAGCCGATGTCCCGTAGATGATGGGCCTTCCCGGCTCTTCCTTGCGGCCGAGAACCCGCACGAGCGCCTTTTCAAAAAGGAAACGGAGCGTGCCCCCTGCATCGACCCGGCGAATCTCCTCGACTTCAGCGCGGGTGACGGGCTGGCGATAGGCGACTATCGCGAGGGTTTCGAGAGCGGGCCGGCTTATCCTCATCGGCTTGACCTTCATCGCCGAACGGATCACGTCTGCATTTTTGGGGTTGGTGTGGAACTGGAAGCCGCCGGATATTTCGCGAAGGAGAATCCCCCGATCCTCGAAGTGGCTATTCAGTATGTCGATCAGCTCGCGAACCCTCTTGCCGCTGAGACTCATAATCCGTGCGAGGCGCCGTACGGTGATGGGCTCCGGATAAACGAAGATGAGGCTTTCGATGCGGGAGAGAAGCACCTCTTGCGGGAGCGCTTCTTCGGTTTCTTCAGTCTCCTCGGTTACCGGGGTTTCTTCGGCCTCCTCGGTCACCGGGGTATCTTCGGTTTCCTCTGTCGTTTTTTCGTCGTCGACGTTCATTCGTCCTCCAACACGATATCGGTCATAATTCTGTCGGATTCCTCGATGTTCGAGGATGCAATGATATGTATCTCGGCTCCCGGGCCCGCCTGGTGCAGGCGCATCAGCCCCAGCTTGGTCATCTCCAGTATCGCCAGGAAGGTCACCACGACGGTGGAGCGCGTCGAGCGTTCATCGAAAAGTTCGATAAAGGGCATACGCTTTCGCTCCCGGAGGAAATCGATGACCTGGTGGATCCGGGCCGAAACCGACATTCTGGTCACGGAGATGTCCCTGGCGCCGTCTCCTTCCTCGATCCGGTTGAGCACCTGCAGCAGCGCCTCCATGAGAGAGAACATGCCCGGAGATACGAGATCCCGGTCCTGCGGCGGAACCTTGTCGGGGCTCCGAGGGAAAGTGTCGCGGCCCAGGCGTGGCATGGAGGCGAGCTGCTCCGCCGCCAACTTGTATTTCTGATACTCGAGCAACTGGCGAACGAGCTCCTCGCGAGGGTCCGGGCCGTCATCCGGGTCGATGTCGTCTTTCGCGGATGGGTCCAGGGGAAGCATCGACCGGGACTTGATAAAGGCGAGCTGAGCGGCCATCTCCAGGTATTCGGCTGCCAGGTTGAGGTTGAGCTCCCGCATCAGATCCATGTACTCCAGGTACTTCCCGGTGATGAAGGAGATGGGGATGTCGAAGATGTCGAGCTCGTGCTTCCCGATCAGATGGAGCAGCAGGTCGAGGGGACCCTCGAACACTTCGTGGCTCACCACGTAGCGTTCATCGAGCGTTTCTCGAAGCTTGTCGTCCACCGGCTATTCCCCTTTTAAAAAATCAGCGACCAGAAGCCGAGCACTGCGTCTCCCATGAAGCTGATGGGACCCCACATGATACTACCGAAGGAATTGATGGCCACGATAAATACGATGACCACGACCATCGTGTAGCGTGAGAGCTTGGCCTGCCACTCCATTGGGAGCACCCGGGATCCGTCGAGGGGAGGAACGGGGAGCATGTTGAAGAATGCCAGGCCCAGGTTCATGACGAAGATTCGGCTCAGCAGCAGGGCGGCGATGGTCTGGCCCTTGCCGACGATTCCGTGCTGTTTCATGAACCTTGCGTAGGCGGTCGCGAATTCCTCCGACCCGATCATGAGAAAAGCCTCGGTGCGCGAACCAACCTTCGGGCTGTCGGCGAGAGCATCGATTGCGTCGGAGAAGAGCATCATCGATACGCCGCCGACGACCAGCGCCAGGAGAATGTTTGATGCGGGGCCGGCGAGAGCGGTGATAATCATGCCGTTGCGCATGGTGATGCTTCGGCGGAAACGATGGGGAGACACGGGCACGGGCTTGGCCCATCCGATCAGGCTGATTCCGCCGCTGATGACCGAGAAGATCGGGATCAGCAGGGTTCCGAAGATATCGATGTGGGGAATGGGGTTGAGAGTCATCCGGCCCTGGCGGGCGGCCGTGTCGTCGCCGAGTCGGTGGGCGGTCCAGGCGTGGGCGAACTCGTGCACGGTAAGGGACAGGATCATCGGCACGAGCACGACGATGATATCCCGCAGTGTTGTGAGATCAATATTCACTGATAATTTCTCGTCAATCGAGCCTGGAGATGATCTGGAAACGATCAGTGATCCTGGAGCGGAGACACCCCCAGGAGTTACAGATGGTTACCTGGTTGCCCTCGGTTCTCTTGTCGTCGAGGAAGAGACCGACGAGTTGTGCGTCGGGCACGCAACCGCAGGGCTGTATCATTGGAAGATCCACGCCGCACTCGGGGCATGTGAGCCTGGTCACTTCCCCGGGTTCGAAGTCGGCCTTTCCAAATCGGGTGTCGTCACCGTGGATGGGGCTGATGATCACTATGCCCTTTTCCTTGGTACCTTCCACCATGATGGAGATTCCCGGATATCCGTTGAAGCGGGCGCCGGAATCCTCGCTGATGAGATTGTGCCCGTTGGGACAAAATAGCTGCGAGACCGCTATCACGCCCGAGCGCAACCGGACCAGTCCGTGGGGCAGGGCGTCCCTGTCGTCGACGACGATATCGAGTGTCGTACCATCATTTGTTTTCATCTGCTTGTCGTTGCTGGAGTTGTCGCTTGTCATCTGGTGTTCCTTGGCAAACATCGCCCGTACGATCCGATGCGGACTCTACACTAATACCGTGTAGCCCCCAATCTGAAAATGAATCAGATCCTTGTGACGGCTACGCCCCATGTGCCGGGGCCCATGTGGACGGAGGAGGTGGATGACAGGGGGCACAGGTGGAAATCCGCGGGCTCTTCAAGCGCGCTTTCCAGTCGTGTTCGAACCTGATCGACCCATTCGAGGTTGTCTGTGTGCTCCAGCATGATCATGAGGCGACCTTTACCCGGGTGCTTTGAGGCTTTGTCGATGATCTTGTTGAGTGCGGCCTCGTGGGATCGGACCTTGTCGTGTGTAATGGCGCCGTTCGCTCCGTGCCCGACGATGGGGCGCACACCGAGGGCGCCGGCGAACGCGGCCTTGACCTTGCCGATACGGCCGGTCGCGGACAGGTACTTGAGGGTATCGATGACGAGATACTCTACGCAAGTTTCGATCTGGTCGCGCGCAAACTCAACCAGTGCACTCAGATTGTTCTCCCGTTGCGCCCGGATGGCTGTAGCCAGCACCGCGAGCCCCTGTTGCCCGGAGGCCGCGCTCGTGTCCAGGATGATCAATCGCTCCCCTTGTGGATGGTTCGCCGCGACGCCGCGCACCAGCTCCTGCGTGCCGGTGTAGGGGCGCCCGACCGCCAGGTAGAGCACATTTCCCGGCTCTTCGAGCTGACCATCGAGGAACAGACGAACCTCCTGCGGCGATGTCTGGGCCGTGGTGAAGACGTGGCCGTCCCGCATTTTGGCAAACAGCGCGTCCCTGTCCAGATCGCCGTCGCGGACCATCCGACCGTGGACGCTCACGTAGTTCTCGAGCCTGTCGACGCCGTATTTGCCGGCCAGCTCATCCGACAGGGACATGGATGAATCGCTCATCACGCGCAACGGGCGCCGCTCACGAGTCGTCGATGGTGTTTCGGCGGACGTGGCCTTTGCGCGCACGAGGCCCTCCGACATGTCCTCCACATCGACCGAGATGATCTTTCCGAAGCGGGCCGATGCTGACCGGACCGCCTCGGGATCGTTGCAGTGCACGTGCAGCTTGATGAGATTCTTTCGCCGTATGATGTCCAGGGATGCGCCGAGGGATTCGAAGGCAGTTGTCAGGTTGTCCCCGGGGTCGCCGGTTGTCTCCATGGCCACGTTCATGCAGTACCGAAGGCGAGATTCGTCCGCCGCCCCGCTCGCCAGGAATCCCGGATCGATGCTGAGCGCTATTTCGCCCATTGGCGCCACGGTCTCTCCCGTCCTCCTCGCCTCGATGGAGGCGATTCCTGCGACCGGATCGTCAAGCGCGGTCAGAGCCAGGGTGAGCCCGCAGATGAAGACGTGAAAACCGAGGGCCCCGGAGTCGACCACCCCTGCTTCCCGCAGGCGGGGCATGAGATCGGGTGTCGTTCTGACCGCATGCGCGAGCGTGTCCTCCAGGGCAGCGTGAGAGATCATGTCAAATGTCCCTGTGGATCGATCCAGGGTGTCCCGCAGGACTGTCATCACCGTCAGCATGGTTCCCTCGTGGGGATCGGAGACGGCCTCGTATGCGAGATCGCGACCCGTTGAGACGGCCTTCCTCACGTCGGAAAGGTCGAAACTTTCCCCGGTTCCGAGGGTGTCGAGAAACCCCACGAGGAACTGCGCAAGGATCACGCCGGAATTACCCCGTGCGCCGAGCAGGATATCGGCGGCGATATCCCGCCTGCCGGATTCGATGGCGTCGACACCGGCCATCAATGTCTGGCTCATGTTGGCGCCAGTGTCCGCGTCCACTACCGGAAATACGTTTATCCTGTCCAGCAGTGCCGACCGGCGATTCAGATCCGCCGCGCCTGCAAGGAAGGCCTTCATGAGCATTTCCCGGGGGCTCATCGATCTCCTTCCTTCGCGGGAGCGATGCGCTCGCCCGTCCGTTGTTCGGTACCGGCGAGCAGGCGCGAAATGTTCACGCGGTGTGTGATCGGGATGAGGAGTGCGATGGTCCCCGCGACGGCCATCTCTGTCGCGCTCCCTCCCCATAGCCATATCCAGCCGGGATATCCGAGGCACATGAGGATGGAGGCGGGCGACACTCTTTTGCTCAGGGCGAAGACGAGCAGGAACACACCGCCGCCGCAGAGCATCGACTGCCATGAGATCGCGAGGATGATGCCCACGGACGCCGCGACACCCTTGCCGCCCCTGAACCGGTGAAATATCGGGAAGAGATTACCCGCAAGCAGGGGCAGGGCCATCGCGGGAGACAGTTCTCCGACCCCCATGAGGGAGGCTCCGTGAATCACAGCGAACGCCCGACCGAGATCCAGCGCGAGCACAACGGCTGCGGCCGGCTTTCCCGCCGCACGGGCCAGATTGGTAACTCCCGCATTGCCGCTGCCAATTGCTCGCAGATCGCCCGCGCGCAGAATTCGCGCCGCCGCGACCGAGAAGTTGATCGATCCAAGCAGGTAAGCGCAGGCGGCTGTTGCGGCAACGAGCGCCAGATATTGGTCCGGTTCCATTGGGTGCAAAGATACCTTCTGGCGATGATTCCGCAAGTCTGGTAAATTCTCGTGTCCGGAACAGGGTTCGCGCAGGACCCCCAAGGTGAGCAATGTCACAACTCGAAGGGGATGACCATCTGAGGCAGCAGGTGGCGAGGGCGCGTGTCGCTCTGGGGGAGGCGCTCGGTCACACCCAGGAGATCAACCGACCGGGCCTGAATGTGAACACCGTGAGCGCGTCCTTAGCGGGTGCGGTGAAGGCGCTGTTCGAGGCAGAGTCGAGCGGGCTTGCCGACGAGTCGCACGTGGGACAGTCGATGGAATACCTTCGAACAACGCTGACCCTCATGCAGGAAGTGCCCAACCAGGATGAGAAGCTGGAGATCGCGACGGCGACCGTGGCCAGAACAATGGCCATTCTGTTTCCCCTGTTCAAGGTCCTGGAGGGTCGAAAGCTTGACCAGCCCGAGCCCATACCGCTCACGTCGAGGCGTCGTCCCGAGGCCGCGGTCTCCGACCGGGAACGACGGGGGGCGAATCGCAGGTCTGTCGAGGTGGACATCGGCATGCAGTCGGAGACCAATTTCTTCACCGGTTTCTCCATGGACATCTCGTCGGGGGGGCTCTTCGTGTCCACGTACGATCTTCTGCCTCTCGACTCCGAGGTGAATGTGAATTTCAGTCTTCCGGGCGGACCGATGATGTCGCTCACCGGGCTCGTCAGGTGGGTCAGAGAGTACAACGAAGTCGCGCCGGACACGTCCCCCGACATGGGTATCATGTTCGAGGACCTCTCCGCCGAGCAGGAGAACGACATCAACGCCTACCTCGCCCGGAGCAACCCGCTTTTTTATGATATGT
>JAUVAN010000090.1 GCA_030591725.1 Deltaproteobacteria bacterium | reverse complement strand
GACGGGGCCGCAAGGCCTCGGAGTGCCACCTGGTGTACGATTCTCGGAGTGAGGATTCCCTGGCCAGGATGGAAGTGATCGTCCGCACGACGGACGGTTTCGAGATCGCCGAATCGGATCTACAGCTGCGCGGCCCGGGCGAACTCTACGGTCGGCGGCAGGCCGGCCTTCCGGGTTTCAGGTTCGGCAACCTCGCCCGAGATGGGGCCCTGCTTGACGCCGCAAAGGAGGATGTGGTCACGTTGTCGATCGAAAGCGGCGGGCCGGCGTCCCCTGCCCTCGCTCCGCTGAGGGAAGAGCTCAAACGCCGGGTCATCGCAGGTGACGGCCCGGTGGGAGAGGAGTCGGGATGATTCGATCTATCGTCAAGTGGGCCCTCGCGGGCACCATCGCGGGTTTGCTGCTGGGTGGCGCCGACGCCGTGGTGATCCTCACGAGGGCCACGGAGATGTTCTTCGACGACTCGGAGATGTACAGAACCGCGCTGATGAGCCTGGGAATGTGCGCCTCGGCCGGAGCGATCATCATGACCCTGCTCGGCGCTGCCATCGAAGGAATCTCCGCCCTTTCCCGACCGGGCAGAATTCTGGACGGATCCTGGCGCACCGAGTTGGCCTGCGCCGTCCCGCTGGCGACCGCCATCGATCTCGTTCTGTGGAAATTGACCGAAGGCCCGCAGGCCAGCCAGATTCCCGCTCGTTCGCTGGTCGTGGCCCTCATCGCCGGAGCGGTGGGTATCGTCGGGAGCATCATCGCGATCCGCGCAGTGCTCTGGTCGTACGGAAAGCTCAGGAGACGGTTTGCCCTGGCAGCCCTATGCCTCATCTCCGCCGCGATACTCCACGCGATCGACTGCCGAGTGCTGGTCAGGCTGTACCCGGCGTTCCACCTGTCCCTCACCGCCGGGGCCCTCTTCCTGTCGGCGTCCTCATTTCGGGTGCTCTGGAATCGGCGTCCGGGTCGCCTGGCCCTGATCCTCGCGATGCTGGTTTGCCTCGGCGCAGTGGTGGCCGGCGGGTTCTCTCTGTTCCGTGCTCGCGGCAGCCAGAATCCCAGATTCGTGATCACCGAACGAACCGTGGCCGCCTCCGACGTGCTCGCAGCGGCCCGCGCGATCTCGCCTCCCCGCGCACGGCAACTCCTCGACGAGATCGACGAATCTCCGCCGGAGCCCGTTGAACCCGCAAGCCCATCCGGGCCGGCCCTCGCGATGCCGGGAAATCCGGTCATTCTCCTGACTGTCGATGCCATGAGGTTCGACCGGCTGGCATACCCCGGCGCGAAACGCCGCCCCGCCCCCAACCTGGAGAAGCTGGCCTCGGAATCGGTGGTGTTCGAGCGCGCGTACACGGCCATCCCCCACACCTCCTACGCGATAAGCTCCCTGATGACGGGCAAGTACGTGGCGCCGCTCTTCGATGTCCCGGGTGCTCCCCCGGTTCACGAAACCTGGCCACAGATCATGAAAAGATTCCGATATCAGACCGGAGGCTTTTTCACGAAGGCGGTCTTCTTCATCGACCGGGCACGGTTCGAACCGTATCTGCGAAAAGGTTACGGATTCAATTACGTCAAGATGGACTACGAGATTCCGGCGATGGAGCGCGTGAAGCAGACCATCGAGTTTCTGAAGGAAAAAAAGCAGGAGGGCGCCAGGGTCTTTACCTGGACGCACTTCTTCGAGCCCCACGAGCCCTACGATGAGACGTGCACCAGGTTCGGCCCGGGCGACCTGGACAGGTATGATTGCGAGATCTACACAGTCGACCGGGCGGTGGGCGAACTCTTCAAGTACCTGGACGAGTCGTATCCCGACGCCATCATCATCGTCTCCGCAGACCACGGGGAGGAGTTTGGGGATCACGGCGGCAAGTATCACGGCACCACCCTCTACGACGAACAGGTGAGGGTCCCTCTGATCATCAGGGTTCCGGGCGTCGAACATCACGTCGTGAAGGAACCGGTTAGCCTCGTGGATCTGATGGGAACGGTGCTCTCCATGCTGGAGATCCCGGTGCCCGCCCGGGTTCGTTCCAGGGATCTGAGCGGCCTCATGGTGGGAAGAGACTCCCGCCCCCTGACCACCTTCTGCCAGGTTCACGACAAGTTCATGGCCGTCAGGACCGATTACAAGCTCATCTGGGACGAGGAAAAAGACCTCACCCGCCTCTACGATCTTGTCGCCGACCCGGGGGAAATCACGTCCGTCGCCTCGGCAAAGCCGGAGATCGTCGTCGAACTGAAGAAACGGATACGCGAATGGAAAAGGGATCACTCCCGGGTGGAGCTGAGACCCGTTCAGTCCAATAAGGGTGAGAAGAGCTGGCCCGTGGAGATCCAGAAGGCGCTATCGGGAGATGAAAGCGCGATACCGGGTCTCGTCGATGTGATCTCAAGAAGCACGGAGCCCGTCGTTCGACGGAAGGCGGCCGAGCTCATCGCCCGGATGTGGGCCCGGCGCCCTTACGAAAAGATCGATGCTCTTCGATCCGGCGACGATCAGGTGGTAAACGCATGGCTCACGATCGCGCTCCACCGGGCCGGCATGGAGAGCGCGGCGGCCGATATGGCCGGGATTCAACCGAAGCTCGAACAAAGGTCCGCTCCATGGCGCGAGTTGGTTCTGGCAAGGCTGGAGGCGGGTGAGCGACAGGTGCTCGACGACGTGATCGATCTGGTAGGCAATAACGACGCGCCCATCGAAGATCGATCCCGAGGGGTCGTGGCCCTGACTGAAACCTCGGCTCGCGAGGCCCATGACACTCTGATATCGCTCATCAACAACTACCAACTGACCCTGGACATTGCCCGCGCGCTGGCGGCCATGGGAAACCGGGAATCCGTGCCGATCCTCATAAAGCGAATGAAGCGGGAGCGTTTCCCCGAGCGCCGTGCGGTGTTTGCGAACGCCCTTTCAACATTCCGTGACAGGCGGGGGGTCTCTCCTGTCGCCGGAGAACTGGCCCGGGAAGATCCTGCGCCCACCGCCCTTGCCGCGCTCTTGCAGATGAAAGCCGTCTCGCCTCGCGGAAAAAAGATCCCGGTAAGCGAAACGGACGCCCCGGTGGTAGCATTCGCGCCGGCGCCGAAAGCGCCGATTCAAACAGCCATGCCCGAAGTCTCGCGAGTGGTCGTACAAACTCACGCCGAGGCGGACGGCGGGAGCATCGTCATATCATGCAACGGCGAGCCGGTCGGCAGGATCCTCGTCTTCTCCGGCGAGCAGGAACAGCACATCGACATCAAAGGTTGCAAAAAGAGCGACGACGGACAGGTGACCATCGAGTTGAAGATCGAGCCGAAAGATCTGGACATGAAGATTACGGCGCTGGCGCTGGTGGGCAGGTAGCTATAGAATTTAGAAACGAGGACGTAAATGAAAAGAACTCTGATGCTCAAGGCGGTATTGGTCGCAACGTTGCTTCTTTGCAGCTGCGCGAGGGGAACCTTCATACCGTACGTGAACCCACGCGATGCGACAGTGAAGGAACGACCCTTGCCGGAGGATCTCGTGGTCGAGAATATCGACATCGAAGAGTATCTCCTGGCCATGGACAAGAACCCGATCTCGCAGGCGCAAGATGATCGCACTTCCACAATCGTCTGCGATTTCCTGGACGAAAAACACGAGACCAACGAGGCGGTCCTGGCGAAAATCAACAAAAAGTATTCCAGCGTTCAATACACATCGATGCTCATTGGCCAGGATGCCGACAGCTATGTGGATTCCGATGACCTGGAGAACCTGTCGAACTACCTGGCCGGCGGCTTTCCTCCGGTCAGATCGATCGCGGTGCAATGCGAGAACAACAAGGTGCTGATGACCATCGAACCTCCTCTCGACGATTCGGTGGAAAAGGCGCTCGAGAAATCGGGCTATGAAGGGGACATCGATGAGCTGAAGGCCGCATGGCGCAAGGCTATCGTCTCGTTTCGCGAGCCTTTCGATCTTTTGTACTTCTGGGGGCGGGACGCGGAGGAAATAGAAGATCCGTTCTTCAACGAATACTTCCTCGCCTTTTCGCAGGATAGAAAAGAGCTGTACAGGCTCTCACTCTACGATGGAGTTCTCGTGATCGACGTGCTCCACATCGGCGATTACCTCGAAGGTCCCTTCAACGTCACCTGGGCCGGAGGCGAGGAGCGAGTATTCATCTCCGGAAAGAACGGCGATGAAATGCTGGGAATTGCGCTCGAAGAAAACGGTGCGGTCGTGAAGAAATACTATGTCGGCGACTACGTTCTTTCGCCCGACGCCGACACCGTCATCGTCACCGAAGAACCCAAGACAGAACCCGCGCCCGCGGATGAAATCGAACCGGAACTGGAAGGCCCGACTTTATAAAGGTCTGCTTAGAGAGTGGTTCATCCGGATCCAACTGCGCTGGATGGCCTTTTCACCGCGGCGTAAACGCCACGGCAACGATGCGCACAGCGCAAGTCCTGCGGACTCGTCTCGTCCGTCTGACAGCCCCCTTGGGGCTTGTTGCCTCGGCAACATCGTTGCCGCGTCATTCATGGCGCGGCGCGAAAGACGATGACGTTTGTCCGGCGGCGCAGTTCAGGGCGATTACACGGAGTCGCTTCTGCTCCACTGCTCGGCGAAATCACCGAGTATGGGCAGTTTGATCTTCTCGCCCTTGAACCCGGAGATGCACAAGAAGACGATCGCCACCGTGAACCCGATGTAGGTGAGATAGCTCATAAGTGAAAACACGAACCCCACAAGCGGGACCGTCGATAACACGGACAGGGTGATGACCAGCGTGATCCAGACAGCGTTTATCAGGATGGATTGCATGGCGCTGAACCTGACGAATTTATTTTCTTTCTCAATCAAATAGAAAATAAGCGCGCCGATCCACCCCAGGATGTAAACGAGGAGCACCGCCACTTTTTGATCCATGCCTGTGCTGCACGGCGAGTTTCCGACATTGGTTTTTTCGAACATGTTTCCTCCACAGGCCCCATCCGCGCCCAACAATATACGATTCGCCCCGATCATCAATGTCCAAATTTCCACATCCAAATTGGGGGATTGCAACACTATGTACTCTGGAAGTGGTACTATTTGCGTGAGCCTGACTGACGTGGGCTCTTAAACAATGGAGGAAGTCATGAGAAACATAGTGTTCGTCCTTGCTGCCATGATCGCAATTTCGTGGCTCGCGTTCGGTTGCTCCGCTTCCGAAGATACTCCACGCGGAGAAAGTGACGCAGACACGGACACTGACACCGATACCGATACGGATACCGACGCAGATTCGGACACCGACTCGGATACGGACTCGGACACAGATCCCATCGGCGGCCCCAACATGTGCCCGGGCCTGGTGCAATCCTTCATATGGATAGCCAACACCGCCGAGAGCACCCTGTCCAAGGTGTGCACGGTCAACGGCCAGGAGGTCGCCCGCTACCGGACATGCCCGACATCTTCGTGCGATCCGTCGCGCACATCGGTCAACCTCCACGGGGACATGGTAGTGACCAATCGCGATCCGGGGTCTGGTCCGTCATCGGTGACCAAGTTCATCGCCGACTACTGGGAGTGCACGATGGACTGGAACGGCAACGGCCAGATCGACACTTCAACCGATCCCACCGAAGTCCTGCCGTGGGGAGAGGACGACTGCATGGCCTGGAACACGGAGCTGGGCGGAAGCAGCATGACCATCGGAGCGCGGGCCACCGCCTGGGACGGCGAGGAGGATCCGGAGACGGGCCTCGGCGGAAACGTCTGGATCGGCGCCATGGTCAACAAGACAGTCTACAGGCTCAACGGCGAAACCGGCGTGATAGAGGGCAGCGTGGCCACCGCCCTCGGTCATTACGGCGGCGTGATGGACGGCCTCGGCAACTTCTGGACCATCGGCATGATGTGCACGG
Organism: Deltaproteobacteria bacterium; assembly: GCA_030591725.1. Lineage (GTDB taxonomy): Bacteria > Myxococcota_A > Polyangia > JAAYKL01 > JAAYKL01 > JAUVAN01. The sequence continues at coordinate 6,652 of JAUVAN010000090.1, read as the reverse complement.
TCGGCGCGTGCAGTGTCGAGCGGATCAACATGTCCACTCTCGCAACACAAGTCTTTCCGGTTCACTGCGGTTACGGGATCTCCGCAGACGCACAAGGGAAGATCTGGACCTCCGGCCTCAATTGCGTAAATCGCCTGGACCCGTCCAGCGGAATCAACGACTGGCTTGCTGTGGGCGGCTTCAACCGGGGCATAGCCGTGGACGGTGAGGGCTCGGTCTGGTCCGCCAACACCGCCGGCGATCTGGTCCGTGTCAGCGAGGCCGATGTGACCCTGATGGACAGATTCCCGGTAGGCGGCAGCGCCATGATCGGAGTCGCCATCGACCACGAAGGATACATCTGGACCGTGTCTCAGGACCTCAACCAGGCCCACAAGATCGACCCGGGAGACTACTCAATTCAGGACGTCAACATAGGTTCGGGTCCGTACACCTACTCTGACATGACGGGTATGCAGCTCCTCAACGTGACCCCCATCGAGTAGCGAGTTCCCTACTTCTTTTCATCCAGATGAAATAGCGGCACGTCGTCGAGACGGCCGGCGTCGTCGTTCCACCTCTTCAAACGAACCTTCTTTCCCACCACGTGCAGGAAGGTCAGACGCCTCGCGTCGCGCATCAGGCGGTTCCATGGGTTATCGACCGCGGTCCACGTTCCGCTGTTGGCGTACTCGACTCGACCGTCAGACGAGACACGATGATCCACCTTGTGAGTGTGGCCCATCAAGACGAGGGGGGTCCCCGTGAGTCCGCCCAGCTTGCCGGCACGCTGCGCACACCTGTCCGGCTCCTTGTTCTTCGGTCGCAGTTTTCTTCGCAGATGCACCCATATCCAGACAATGCCTCCGAACGTAACCACCGCAAATACGGACATGAGAAACGCGTTGGCGGCCACCGCCGGAACCGTCTGGATGAGCTGAAACACGAGCAGCCAGAGGTAAAGAGCCACAAGAGCAAACACGCCGAACCACAACAACCTCTTCACCACCGGCACAGCCGCCTTTCTCACGATGGCCGGCTTGCTCGCGGATTCGGGGTGGATCTTGAGGTCGTTCCAGCGCTTGAACAGATCCCCCGTCCCCGTCTTCGACGCCAACTCCTCAAATCTGGCGGTCTGATCCGCGTCGCCTTCGTGGGAGGATCCCGAGCTACCCGTGGCCACGGACGGGCCCAGAGCGGCGATGAAGTGAGGATAGTGATCCCTGTACACTCGCCACACGTCGAAGAAGTTGTAGTGCTGGATGAAATCCATGTATTGCTCGGGGGATAACAGCCGGGGCGCGTAGGGATCGAGTCTTCGCACCCGGTTGTAGAAGTATTTAACGAAGATGGAGCCGATCGGGTAATCGAGCATCTCCGTGTCCTGCTCATCCCGCCACCACCGGTTCTTGCGGGACAGGAGGGGGCGAGTGGGATACCTGATGCTGTTTGTGGAATCGTACTGGTGTCCGTGTTCCACGTGGAGTCGGCCCTCCTCCAGGTAAAACAGATGGTGAAAGCGCACCCTCCTTGACAGGGCATCCATATCCGCTCCGTCCGAAGATGAACGGAAGGAGGCAAGGTGCTCCAGGATCCTCGCCCTCACTCCCTCATAGTGAATCTCAAGATCGTGGTTGCCGCGAATGATCTCCACCCTGTGCCCCCGGGCGACGAACCTGGAGACGGCGCGAAAGAACGCCTGGTGACCCCGAAAGATCACATCGAGCTTGTAGATTGATTTGGCCTCGGTGGAGTTGAGGCCGAACTTGCGCTCCGTGGAGAACACCTTGAAACCCAGAGAGATTGCTTCCTCATCCGAGGGGACACTGGTGACCGTGAGGAAATCGAATGTATCGCCATTGAGGATGAGCACCAGGCCGGACGGATCGTCTCGATGTAAGTCGTGTACGTGATCGAGAAACCTGACGAACGCCTCGTCGTGAAAGAAGTCCTCGGTGGAAGCCCATCGGCTGCTACCCTCAGGTTTCCCTTCACCCAAGTGCAGATCACTCACAACGATCAGATCGTGAAGTTTGTCCAACCGGCACCTCGTCAATCGCTCTTTCCTTGACGCGCATCTATAGCACAAGTAAGTGTCTCATATTGGAATCCAAAGGAGGTGGGGCATGCAAAAATGCGCATTTTCACTCATCCGTCTTGCAATACCGGTTCTCGTGGCCGCACTCGCCTGCAGCTGCGCCGCGACCAACCTGGTAGAATACTCATCTCTCAACCCCGAACTTACGTACTCGGGACGCTGCAGGGTCGCGATAGCGGTTCACGATGCGCGACCGAGAGTGGTCAGCGGCGAATCAAGCCAGTCACTGGTCGGTGAGGTTGCCTCATCCAGCGTACAGAGGGTGCCGCTCACCATCGCCGGCGGCCACCCCCTCTCGGAGATTACGGCTGACGCCCTCATCAAGGTCTTCTCGGTGAAGGGTTTCGAGGCGGTGCGAATCAGAACCACCCCGACGGACACCTCGAAGGCTATCCTCGGCAAGGTGAACACTGCGGGCGCCGACCACGGCATCGTCATCACCATAAACAAATGGTGGAGTTCGGTGCTCAAGAACGCGGCTCTCGTGTACGATCTCAACCTCGTTCTTTACGACTCAAAGGGCGCCGTGCTCGTGGAAGTATCCGAGCGGGGAGAGAAGGCCTTCGGGGAAGAAGTCGGGGGGAATGCTGAAACCTCGACCGAGGATCTCGGGTGGGGCGCTGCTCCCGAACCTACGGATCCTGCGGTGGAGAAACCCGTCATGGGCGATCAGGATGCTTTCGCTGATGAAGCGACGGGGACCGCGACCGCGACTGAGGAGACGGAGACCGTGACCAAGGAAACGGAAACCGTGACCGAGGAGGCGGAGACCGGCGCCCCGGATCTCAATCGCGAGATATTCCTTTTTTATCAGCAGCTGGTTGCGGGCATGTTGAACGATCCCCGGATGCCCAAGTTGATGAACCGGTTCGATACCGGGAAAACGCAGGAAAAGCCGTCCCCCACATCGGAACCGCTCGCCCCGGCGGGTTCGTTCTAAGATGACGACGACAGGGCAACCACACAGGGTTGCCCCTACTTGATGGTCTTTACCACTTCCCCGTCGTCGGGAAACCGTCCCACCTCGTGCTTGGAAAAGACCTTCTTCCCGTCCACGGTCACGTCATAGATTCCGCCGCCTCCGCGCACCAGATCGGCCTTGACTCCGAATTCCTTCTTGATCTCTTCTGCCAGACCGGCAGCTCTGGGATAGTAGTTTCACTCTCCGCAATACTTGATACTGATTTTCATTTCGATTCTCCCGCCGGCCGCTATTTACCTTGCGCCGTTTTATTTACTGCTTTTCAAGGGTAATGGCTGAACGAAAACTGTCAATCTCACAGGCCGGCGTCGGGTGGGACGTCGGTTCCGGAGTCCTCATCCGGCTCCTTGGGCCACAGGAACTCGCACGCGGGGATGTCCGTGGTCTCGTCTACCTTGGGATCGAGGTCGCAACCATAGGTCGCGATGGCGGCGACACAGGCGGCGACCTGGTTGTCCGACGCGTTCTTGCCGAGGGGGCCGTCGATCTCGCGGGTACGGCAGAACTCCTTGTAATAGGCAACGCAGGTGGACAGGTCGAAACCGGGGTCGCAGCTCTCGCGAAGATCGCAGCGCGCCGTTTCAATAGTAACGCAGTCCTCGTAGTCGTTCAGGGAGTCCATGCACCCGGCGAGGACCGCCGACACCGACACAAAAATCGCTACCAGCCTTATCATTCTCCAAACTTACGGTTCGCGGCTCGCCGGAGTCAAGAAAGTGGTATATCGCCATTTGTGACAGACGAGAACAAAACACCCGAAAAGCGTTTCGAAACATCCGAGGTGGTGACCATTTCTGCGGCCCACTTCATCCACGATATCTTCACGGCCTTTCTCGCGCCCCTGTTGCCGCTTCTCATCGACAAGCTGGGGCTTTCCCTGCTGCAGGCGGGATCCCTGACCGCGTTCTCCCAGATTCCATCACTCCTCAACCCGCTGATCGGCTCCCTGGCCGATCGGGGCTCTTTCTCCCGCATGCTGGTGATCATCACACCCGGGATCACCGGCGCACTCATGTGTCTCATCGGGCTCGCCCCGAGCTACGCGACACTGGCGGTGCTCCTGTTTACCTCCGGCATCAGCATCGCGGCCATTCACGTTACCGGCCCGGCGATCATCGCCGAGATAGCCGGCAAGCAGGTTGGAAAGGGCATGGGCCTCTGGATGCTCGGCGGAGAGCTGGCCAGGACCGCAGGCCCGCTGCTGGCGGTTCAGGCCGCCACGAGCCTCACCCTCGAGGGCCTCTGGAAAATCATACCCATCTGCGTGATGGCCACCCTCGTCCTGTGGTGGCGCCTGGGAAGGATCCCGCTGCCGCCACCGCAAGAGAAGCGGAAAGCCATGTCACTGTCCGCCTTTGGGGACATCTTCCGTTTGTGGCGCAGGATGGGGCGCCTGATACCTGCGGTGATGGGAGTTCTCTTCGCGCGGGCGTTCATGGCCGGCGCTGCCGTGACCTTCCTGCCGACTTTCATGTACGGCGAGGGAAGCTCCCTCTGGTTTGCCAACATCGCCCTGGCTATTCTCGAACTGGCCGGCGCCGCAGGAGCGATCGTCTCCGGTTCCCTGAGCGACACTCTGGGCCGCCGCAAGGTTCTGCTGATCACCACCACAGCCGCGCCGGTCGCCATGCTGCTTTTCCTTCTCGCCGATGGTCCGTTCGTCCTGCTCGCGCTGGTGGGGATGGGGGTTTTCACGTTGGCCACCACCCCCGTGCTCCTGGCAGCGTTCATCGAGAACTCGGGATCCAGCAAGGCCACCGCCGGGGGCACATTCATGATGATCAGCTTCCTGATCCGCTCGGCGGCCGTTATCGCCGTGGGCGCCATGGGAGACGCAATCGGCCTGCGGCCCACCTACCTCGTCTGCGCGATCATCGCCATGACGGGCGTCCCGTTCGTGCTTCTGTTTCCAAAACCAAAGGTTTAGTTTTTTTTGTGCCAGTCGGGGTACGGGTAACGGGCGGCAGGACGCCTTCCGTACAACAGATCGTCAGACCAAAGAGCCAGACGCCTCGCCATGGGGTTTCTCTTTATCAACCACCTCACCATGTCATGGGCGCTGCCGTCCGGATGGGAGTATGGGCAAACCTTGATGCACAGGCCGCAGTCGGAGCCGGCCAACCGCCAGTATCGGTAGCAGGTGTCTTGCTGGGATTGCCATTTCTCCACGCCGTTATGATCCAGTTTCCCCCCTGCCTCGATGGAGGCGGACGGACAGATGTCGGCGCACTTCAGACAAATACGACAGAAGTCCTGAACGCCGAAGGTGATCGGCTCGTCCTGCTTCAGCGGCAGATCGGTGGTTACGACCGCCAGCCTCACCCGTGGGCCCAGCTCCGGGGTCACGAGCAGTCCGATGCGCCCCAGCTCCCCCAATCCCGCGTCGACGGCCACGGGGACGCACATGACCCGGTAGTTTCCGTCCACGTGGGCGCGGGCCTCGTATCCCAGATTGTTCAGATACCTGGCCAGGGCCATCGCTATCCGGGCGACCTCCTGGTACTCGAAGGCGGTCTCGGTGGTGGTGGGTGAGTCGGGCGCGAGCCGAACCATCTCGTGGGCCATGGGAACGGCGACTGCGATCGCGTGGGTGTGCGAGAGATCGATGGGCTCTCCCCACTTTCCCGGAGAGCGTCCGATGTTGCTGTATACGTGCGCGGGGTCGAGCCTCGTGCACCCCACCGAGACGGCGCCCAGATACCGGGCGAATCCCTTGAGTCGCATGGCGGCCTCGGCCGGATCGATCTCCACCTTCTGCCCGTCCATCGGGGCCGGGCTCCAGTCCAGCTCGCGAGTCAGATCCTCGGTAAGACCGAAGCAGGCGGCCTGGAAGCCCGAGGTCACGGGATCGTGGGTCTTGCTCCCGGGCTCCGCGAGTCCGGGCATGGCCCGCAGTTTCTCGTCGAATTCCCGCTTTTCGGGATGACTCTCGTAGTACGCCTCGAACTCCGGGGTCCCCTCTTCTATCCTGTAGAATCGGTGCAATATCGCATCTCGTTCGTCGACCCGACTCCGCTTCCCGACAATCCTGAGCGCCTCCGACCGGGTCCGGGGCAATGCAACTACACCTCCGACGATGACCACGACCCCGATGAGCCCCGGGATAATCCATTCACGAAACGGAATATCGATGAGCAACAGGGTCCCGAGTATCGCCAGCGCCGCCACGGTGACCGCGAACGCGATGACGGCCGGACGCTTCTCCTGTTCGATTGCGAACGTCGCTGCGAATAAAAAGCCGAACAACGCAACAAGCGCAAACGCCGTCCAGCCGGTGATCGAGATTAAATCCATGATTTCCTTGAATACACGTCTTCGCGAGCACATTACCCCACTTTGGTCATCGTTTCCATATTGCCGGGGGTTCAGGGCGGGCGCTGAAGTCCTATCACATCTTCAACGATGCATTTCGCCTGGCCCTGTACCGCGGAAATAAATCCCGCGGCCAGAAATGAAGAACACAAAAGGCCAGAGGCCTCAAGCGGAAGCCCCCTATCCCCGGCCCTTTCCCCCGGCAGGGGAAAGGGGGAAAACAACGGGCAGGGTTCTCTGTGCTTCAGGGCGAAGCCCTTTCCGACACGAAGTGGCGCATT
>JAUVAN010000015.1 GCA_030591725.1 Deltaproteobacteria bacterium | reverse complement strand
TACTCATGGATGAACGCGTCGAAGCTTTCGAACTCCTTGTTGATCGTGACCCGTTCCTGGTCTCTATTCGAATCAGTCATGATTCCTCCTGGCCCGCGCTGGGGCGGCGGGCACGAACCTGCAATTCCTCCAGGTGGACCGTCTTGTCGGACGTGACGACCACCTTTTTTCCGATCTTGTTCTGGAGCGCTTTCAATGGGCGCGCTCCCTCGCCCTTGAAGACTTCGGCCACAAACGGGTGAACCTTGATTTCGATCTGAGGACTTCGAATCTCGTCGTGATGTCGCCTGATCTCCCGGAGCACCTCGTTGGCCACCGTCACCCGGGAAAGGGTGTTTCCGGTCCCGTCGCAGTAGATGCACCTTTCGTGGAGGGTGCGTCCGAGGCTCTCCCTGGTGCGTTCCCGGGTCATCTCCACCAGCCCGAATCGCGAGATCTGTATGACCGACGTCTTTGCCCGATCGTTTTCGAGAGCCGTTTTCAGGATCTCCATGACCTTGTTACGGTTGGCGGGACGGTCCATGTCGATGAGGTCGAGTACTATCAACCCGCCGATGTTGCGAAACCGTACCTGGTAGGCGATCTCCTTGACGGCCTCGAGATTGGTGCGCAGGATCGTCTCCTCCTGATCCCTTGACCCCTTGCCCACAAACTTTCCGGTGTTGACGTCGATGGCGGTCAGCGCCTCACCCTGGTCGATGACCAGGGATCCACCGGAGGGGAGTTCCACCACCCGGTCAAGGGCACGCTTGATTTCCTCCTCGATACCGAACGCGTCGAAGATGGGCTCGTCGCCGTCGTAGAGCCGGATCGAATCGAGCCGGGCGGGCATCAAGCGGTCCACGAAATTCCTGAGCGTGTCCGAAGTCTGGGCGTCGTCGATCACCATACGCCCCACCGAATCGTTGAGGCGATCTCTTGCCACGCGCAAGGGAAGCGACAACTCCTCGTAAAGCAACCCGGGTTTCGATCGTTTCTTGTAGCGCTCCAGGATCGAGTTCCACGTATCGTTCAGGTACCCGGCGTCTGCATCGAGGGCGTCGGCGCTCGCGGATTCGGCAACTGTCCTGGCGATGAGACCTCCCTTCTTGGGAGCGATGCGCTTGAGAATCTTGGAGAGCCTCTTGCGCTCCTCTTCCGTGGAGATCTTCCTGCTGATGCCTCCCCTGTCGCTGAAGGGCATGTATACGAGGTGCCGCCCCGCCAATGACACTTCGGCGGTGATCCGGCACCCCTTGGTGCCGATTGGATCCTTGGAGATCTGAACACAGATGGGCTCGCCTTCCTTGACTATTTCCTTGATCGAGGTGCGCCGCGATTTTCGGCGAGGCTTGTCCCCGCTCTCCTTACCGTTTGTCTCGCCCGTATTGGCATCGGTGAGCGGTTCGAGTTCGTCACTGGTGACTATGTCGGACACGTGGAGAAAACCGTGCTTCTCCAGGCCCATATCAACAAACGCCGCCTGCATCCCGGGGAGCACGCGATTCACCCGGCCTCGATAGATGTTGCCCACCAGGGAACGATTTTCAGCGCGCTCCAGCATCAACTCTACGATCATACCGTCTTCGATCACCGCCACCCGGGTTTCTCCGAAATCGACGTTGATGACAATTATATTTTCTTGTGACATGCGACCGTTCGCGCACTTTCTGTAATAGGACGACCGGCGCCAATCGCGGACCGACCGGATGGAAGTGCTGAACAAAGGTACACTCCCATGCCATCGATGATCAAGATAAGGATGAGGGTGCTCAGGGTCTTATCATTTTGGCTCCCCTGGGCGGGGTGAAGATGAATCGCTTGTGGCCGATGCCGGTGTTGGTCTTTACGTTGGTCAGGGTGAAACGGGTGGCGGTGCCGGCGCGGTCGATGAGGACGACCCGGCTCACCGATGGGCAGGAACCTTCCATGGTCAGGAGGATACGCTCCACCAGTGGGATCGGCGTGTGGGGAACCAGCTCGATGACCCCTCGGGATCCCTCCGACGGCACCGGATCCCCTCCCACAAAACGGGTGTCGAACGCTTCTACCTTCTGATCCCCGAGCACAAAGCCGAACGCCAGCGCGACCATATCCTTGCGCGAAGATCCCTCGATGACGGTCCTGGTTCCCGGATTCCAGGCGCGGACCACCTTTCCGTCTGATACCACCAGCAGGCGCTGCGGCTTCTTGTATTCGAGGCGGATCCTCTTACCCCGACGGAGTTGAACCGTGCCCTCCATCACCTCCATGTCGCCGCCCAGAACGTGAATTGTTTCCTGCGTGAAGTCGGCCTCCAGGCTGAACACACCGTCGAGGCAACCGCGCCCGTGGTCCAGCCATTCTTCGATCGGATCCGTCTGGGTGTCGGGCCGATCTCCGGGGAAAGAGGCCATGGAGATCGCTGCCAGAACCCAGATACAGGCGACCGCCGGGGTAACTTTCAACGATGTGATGAAGTGTTTCACTGCCGGTCTCAGGGAAGGGCGATGGCCTGCCTCGCGGCCTCAAGGAGATCATTCATTTCCGATCCCCTGGCGAGATCCAGAACGCGCATTCCCAGCTGGACGACCTCGGCGCGCCTGGTCTCCAGATGGGGAAGCACCCCGTTCGCCAGGGAGGTATTGTTCGGTCCCGTCAGGCGTGTGGAAGTGATCTGAATAGCCGAACCGTCCTTGAACGGATGAATGGTTTCCTGGGTGTCGACCCCGGCGGAGCGACGACCGATCAGAATGCCGCGCCCGGCCTTTCGAATGGCAGATGCGAAAATCTCCGCCAGGCCGCTGGTCCCGCCGTTGATTACCACGGCCACAGGAACATCGAGGCGCTCACCGGGCGACCCGGGCTTCGCTTTCCACTTCCGGCTGCCCAGATCCCCGCGCATTTCCTTCGAACCGATGGATCCCTTCTGGAGCAGCAAATCCGCCAGGGCGATCATCTCGTCCTCGCCGCCCGCCGCAGCGTTTCTCAGATCGAGCACCAGTCCGCCGCATGATCCGGCGAGCTCGCGTGCGACGGTTTTTGTCAGCCCCTTTCCGAAATACCTCACATGAATCGAGATCATGTCCCCGTGACGTTCGAGCAAGAAGGGGGTGAAGCTCCACGGCGAATAACAGATCTTGATATCTCTTGTGACGCCTCCTCTCCGGGTAACCGAGACCCGGATCTTATGACCGTCCGCTCCCCACAGCGCGGCGAGCGCAATGGGGCGCCTGACTCCGGAAACGCCCTTGCCGTTGATCCGAATGATCCTGTCCCCGTGAAGCAGGCCCGCATCGTATGCCGGGGAACCCTCGTGAACCGCGATGATCTCGAGGGCGTCGCTCGTGGGATAGACCCGCAAGCCGAAGCCTACGAAATCCTCAGGGATGGAGCTGATCTTCTTGTACACGGACGGCAGGATGTAGAACCCTGAGGGATCTCCCATCGCCTCAACCATGGCGTCCATCACGTAGCGCTGGAAAACCGTCTTGTCGAAATCATCCCGTGAAAGGCTGGCGGCGGCCAGGGCGGACTCCAGGATTGTGCGCCATGCCCGGTTGGCGTCCGGTCCGCTCACCCCCTTTTTGGGAGGGAACAGGCCGGGGATCTTGCATCCGGGCGCCGCAAGATCTTCCCCGCAGACCCGCATGACCCCCGCGCCCAACATCGTTGCCTCGGGCGGCGGGTCGAGGGCCTTGTTCCGCAGGAAACGCAGGGCCTTTTCCACCAGGGGCATGGTGACGTCGACGCCCTTCGAATCGGCGAAGGCCGAAGCCGGGATCATCAGCGCGCACAAGAGAACGGCTGTTTTCAAATTCCGAAGGCACTGGCGCATGATCGACGAGTTCCTTTCCATCAAGGATGCCAACCCCATCCAGGATACCATCGATTTGCGATCATGTAGAAGAGCACGGTGTCGATCATCAGGTGCAGGACGATGATGTAGGCGAGCGACTGGGTTTTTTTGTACGTGTAGCCCTGAATCAGCGCAAAGGCGAAGATCAATATCGGGCCCACTCCGAAGAAAGCCATGTCGTAGAGAAAGGCGGTGAACAAGACCGCCTGGGCCAGGTTTGCCTCACGGAAGCTGAAGTGTCGCAGCAGGAGCACGAAGGCGAAGTTGATCCACGCCAGCTCGTCCCATATTCCGACCAGGTTGCAACCCCAAAATATACGCCACAGGGCCTCGGTCCGGTCGCCTTCCATGGGCAGCGGCCAGGCGTGATGAAGGGTTGGCGTCCATTTGAAGAAATAGGCCCACAGGATCACGAAAGCCAGAGCGGTGCCGAGGGGCAGCCAGATCCACATTTGAAGGGACCATCGGCCGTTGAACCACTTGTAGTCCAGCGGTGTCTTGAGCCAGTATTTTGCGAGAAGGGCGGGCACAACCAGGATCCCGACGCCGAGCGTGAGGGTAAGCTCGAGCACGTGCAAATTGGATGTGTCCCCGTCGACCCTTGTTAACCAGAGCACCGTCATTGTGTATGCGAAAAGGACGCAGGTCCTGAACCAGTTCCGGTCAGGACAACGCCTGGAGAGCAGCAACGACGCCCCCATGAGAGGCCAGCCGAAGAGATTCCAGAAGGGCCAGCCGACCCGGTCTTCCTTGAGGGCGACGATGAAGATCATGGCAGCGCACATGAGCCAGAGAGAGACCCTCTTGGAGGTCAACAGCGATGTCGCACGGGAGGTGCTGTCCTTTGTGTTCGTCATCATGGATTCAGGCGAAACTTACCACGCGTATCCATGCACGCGCCATTGATCCTTTACAAACACGACAGGACATATAGGATTTCCTCTTCCCCAAAACGCCCCCGGGCGAGGAGGCAACGTGAGCGTCATCGAACCGGAAATCTGTCTTACTTTTGACGACGTTCTGCTGAAGCCCTGTTACAGCGAGGTCATGCCCGCCCAGGTGGACGTGACGACTCGACTGACCCGCGAGATCAAGCTCAACATTCCGCTGGTCAGCGCCGCCATGGATACGGTGACGGCGGCAGAAACGGCTGTGACCATGGCACGGGCCGGCGGCATCGGCATCATCCACAAGAACCTCTCGCCCGAGGAACAGGCGGCGGAGGTGCGCAAGGTCAAGAAGTCCGAGACCGGCATGATCGTCGACCCGGTCACCGTGACGCCGGACCAGTCGTTGTCCAACGTGCATGATGCCATGCGGAATTACGGCTTCTCGGGCTTTCCCGTGGTGGAGCCCGGCACGAGAAAGCTGGCGGGGATAATCACCCATCGGGACGTACGGTTCGAGACCAACCTCTCACTCAAGGTCTCGGCTCTCATGACGAAGAAGCTGATCACCGCGAAGGAGCACCTGCCCCTGGAGGATTGCAAGAAGCTCCTGCACAAACACCGGATCGAGAAGCTCCTTGTCGTCGACGATGACGGCAAGCTCATCGGACTCATCACCATCAAGGATCTGCAGCGGGCCGACCAGAACCCCGACGCCGTGAAGGACAATCTGGGACGGCTGCTGGTAGGCGCAGCCATCGGCGTGCTGGAGGCCGACCGCGCGCGCAGGTCGGCGGCGTTGGTAGAGCAGGGCGTGGACGTACTCGTTATCGACACGGCACACGGTCACACAAAAGCGGTGATCGAGGCCGTGAAGCAAACAAAAAAGGAGTATCCGGGCACACAAATAATCGCTGGTAACGTGGCGACGGCGGAAGGCTGCAAGGCGCTCATCGATGCGGGCGCCGACGGGATCAAGATCGGGATAGGGCCGGGCTCCATCTGCACCACGCGCATCGTGGCGGGGGTGGGCGTACCCCAGATTGGCGCCATAATGGCCTGTTCCGACGTGGCCAAGAAGCTCGGTGTTCCCGTCATCGCCGACGGTGGAATCAAGTTCTCGGGCGATGTCGTCAAGGCCGTGGCGGCAGGCGCCGAGTCAATCATGATCGGCAGCATGTTCGCCGGAACCGACGAGTCACCCGGGGAGATGGTCTTCTACCAGGGTCGCAGCTACAAGGTATACCGAGGCATGGGCTCCATCGGGGCCATGCGCGCCGGCAGCAAGGATCGATACTTCCAGGCGGAATCCGAAAACAAGAAGCTGGTCCCCGAGGGTATCGAAGGGCGTGTTCCGTACCGAGGTCCGCTCGCGAACATACTTTTCCAGCTCGTCGGCGGCTTGCGCTCCGGCATGGGCTATACCGGCTCACCGGACATCGCCACCATGCTCACCCGCCGCACCAGCCTGATCCGATCCACACCCCAGGGGCTTCGTGAGAGCCACGTGCACGATGTCATCATCACCGAAGAGGCGCCCAACTATCGTCTGGAACCGTGATGCCGACCGGCTCCCAGGCGATTCTGTTTTTATTGGCCTCGGTCTTTCTTGTTTCCTGCGGAGGGACGCAGACGCCGGTCGATCCGGGGCCGAGAGGCACCGTCAGATTTAAATGCGAGCCCAAAGACGCGGTGCTCGAGGTGGACGAGACGAGGCTCGGTCCGGTGAGGATGTTCGAGGAGAAGGGGTTGCTCCTGCGGCCCGGCCGACACAGGGTGGTCTTGAGCGCGAAGAACCATTTTTCGGAGATGGAGCTGATCGAGGTGGTGGAGGGCAAAGTGACGATCGTGGAGATCACGCTGCGCGAAGTCCCCGAATGACCTGGAAGCATGGTTTGCCTGTGATCATGGTACCCTGTGGGCGAACAGGGAGAGAATCGTGAAAAGCGGTGTTTTTGGAACGATCCTCATCGGAACGCTCCTGATAATTTTCGTCTGGTCCTATTTCGGCCCGGCGGACACCTTCACGTGGTTTCTGGAGATCGCCCCGGTTCTTATAGGCGCGGTTGTGCTGGCGGTCACTTACCGCCGTTTCAAGCTGACCCGGTTGACCTACTTCCTGCTGTGGGTTCACGCGATCATCCTGATCGTCGGTGGGCGCTACACCTACGCTCTGAACCCGGCGTTCGAGTGGCTGAAGGTGACCTTCGACTTGAGTCGCAACTACTACGATCGGCTGGGCCACCTCGCCCAGGGCTTCATCCCGGCGATCCTCGTTCGGGAGGTGCTGCTGCGCACTTCGCCGCTCAAGCGGGGCAAGTGGCTCTTCTTCATCGTGACCTGTATCTGCCTGGCGGTGAGCGCGGTCTACGAGTTCATCGAGTGGTGGGTGGCGCTGGGCACCGGTGAGGCGGCGGACGACTTCCTCGGCACCCAGGGCGACATCTGGGACACCCAGTGGGACATGTTCCTCTGCACCTGTGGGGCGATCATCTCCCTGCTGGCACTGACGCGGCTGCATGATCGCTACTTGAGCCGGATAAATTCAGAGAAAAAAAGTGACTGACACCACAAATGGAGGTGAAAGATGGATGCAAAAGTAAAACAGATGTTTTCCAATGAAAACATAGACTTCAAGGCGCTGGCCGAGGCATTTCCCGGTATAAAAGAATATTTCCAGGGCACCAACCCCGGCAAGATCAACCGCTATGACAACGGTGTGATGAGCACTTCGATTGAAGGCCAGGGCAAGGAATCTCCATCGACATTCGGATACCTGCCGGTGGGCGAGTTCGTGTTCAATGTCGGGGGTAACCAGGAGACAATGCATTTTCTGTCTGGAAAAATAGACTGGGGTTTTGGGAAGAACCCGACAATAAGGCCGAATCAGTATGATATTCTTCTGATACCGGCAGGCGAGGACCTTAACCTGAATGTGAAGGAACCCACGTTGTACGTTTGCGATTATGTAAAACAGTAACTCGCGCCAGCCCTGACAAATGCGCTTGACACTATGCATTTAGCAGGGTTATTATCATAATATGGACCGCGAACTTCAGACAATATTGCTGCGAGACAATGCCTGGTTGAGCGATATCCATCAACTACAGGCTTGGCTCGACGCCCATTTGCCGCACCCTTATCTGGAACGATCAGCCCTGCCCGCCTGTGCTGACTTGTGGCAGATCGAAAACCGCGCCCACCTGGTGGTGGGTCCCAGACAGGCGGGCAAGACGACCCTGGTATGGGCGCACCTGGCAAGGCTGGGTGAGCGGGTACTCTATGTGGATTGCGAGCAGGGCCTGGTGCGTGAGTGGTGCAAGAGCGCACCGTTGTTTCTCGATGAACTCGATTCGATGTTGGACGAGTCGGTGCCATTGTTCTTCGATGAAATACAACACCTGTCGGAAGCCGGGCTTTTCCTGAAGGGGTTGGTCGACAGAAAGGTGGGCGTTCCCATAATCGCTTCGGGAAGCAGCGCGTTTCATTTAAATGCCAGAACACGCGAGTCCCTTGCGGGGCGGGCGACAAGAACGGTTCTGTTGCCATTTTCTCTTTTTGAGGTATTCGGCGATCTTTCACAGAGGTCGCTGATCGCCAAGAATCGCGAGAAAGAAGATCGTACACAGCGGCATCTTGTGTACGGCGGCTACCCTGAAATATGGATCGGGGACAATCCTGAGCTGCTCCTGACCGAGCTCGTGGATTCCATTGTGATGCTCGATGCGAGCGACCTGCACAGAATAGCCAGACCGGATGCGTTTCGAAAGCTGTTGCGGCTGGCCGCCAGACAGGTGGGTAGCCTCGTCAACGTCTCGGAGTGGGCGTCCCTGGCCGGCGTAAGCAGGGACACTGCGGCGTCCTATCTGGAGATCCTGGAGTCGGCGCACATTGTACGGTTGGTGCCGCCCTTTGTCGGCGGGCGTCGATCCGAGCTCACCGGAAGGCCGAAGGTTTTCTTTATGGACAACGGAGTCCGCAATCACCTGGTTGGTGATTTCAACCGAATGGAAGAACGCGGCGATACGGGTCCTCTCCTGGAGAACTGGGTCTTTACCGAGTTGGCCAAGAGTATCCCCAGGGACGCCTCGTTGTTTTTCTGGCGCAGCACATCCGGCGCGGAGGTGGACTTCGTTGTTCAGATTGCGGACAGGATCATCGCCTTCGAGGTAAAGGCCGGTAGTATGGTCAGGCCCAGGCTGTCCAGAGCCGCCCGTAGCTTCATCGAGGCATACGCTCCGGCGACATTCGTGGTAGTGAACGGAGGGCTACATCACGACATGGAGGTCAAGAACACACCTGTTCTGTTTCGACGTCCCTTTGACCTGCCGGAAGTTCTGGGGGAACTATACGGATTGGACCTCAATTGAACCAAGGTGGAACTTGACCAGCCCTCGCCCCCGTCGATAGACTCGACCGAACATGGAAGACAATTCCAGAATACTGATCAAACGATGGCTGTGGGGTCTGGGCATCCTGGTGGTCTTCCTTATCCTCGTGTGGAAGCTGGAGCGCCTGGCTACCCTCGCAATTCTTTCGTTTCTCGTGGCATACGTCCTCAACCCGCTGGTCACGCGTCTTTCGAAGATAAAGTTTATCGGGCGCGCCGCCGCCACCATCATCACCATGTTCGGCCTCACCGTCGGATTTCTCACGGTCCTGTTCTTTATCATCCCCGAGGTGTTCGAGGAGTTCAGGGCCTTTATAGGCCGCCTCCCGGCCCTCGCCGACAAGTTCCAGACCACCGCGATACCCTGGGTGGAAAGCAATCTGGGCATGGAGGTTCCCGGATCGTGGAACGAGGCTTTCGGACATGTGCTGAACAGAGTTGAGAAGGGCGGCTCCGAGATGATCGCCCCGGCGGCCAGCGTTGCCACCACGGTGTTCGGCACAACATTCTCCGCGTTTTTCACGATCATCGGCGCTCTCATGTTCCCCCTGTTCCTCTTCTTCCTGCTCAAGGATTTTCCAAAGATAATAACTGCGGTTGACCGGCTCATCCCGGGCAGGAACCGCGAGACCATCCACTCCCTCGCAAAGGACGTGGACAAGAGCCTCTCGGCTTTCCTGCACGGTCAGTTCACGGTGATGCTGGTGCTCGGAACCCTGTACTCCGTCGGCTACTCGATTGTGGGTGTCCCGGTGGCGATCGGTGTGGGCCTGCTGACCGGCCTGCTGTGCTTCATACCGTACGTGGGCGCCGCTTCCGGTTTCGTCCTCGCCCTCTTGCTGGCCGCCCTGGAGATGAAGGGATGGGGCTCGATCATCGGGGTCTTCATAGTGTTCGGAGTGGTCCAGCTGCTCGACGCCGTACTGATCACGCCCAAGATTCTCGGCGGAAAGCTCGGCCTCCAGCCTCTCTGGATCATCGTTGCACTCATGGCCGGAGCCGAGTTGTTCGGTTTCCTTGGGGTCCTTCTGGCCGTGCCCACGACTGCGGTCCTCAAAATTTTCGTGGCTCATTCCGTCACAAAATACAAGAAGAGCGCTCTGTTCCTCTCGGATAGGCCCCTCAAAAAAACGGAGGCGAAACCGGACGGGGATCCCGGGGAATGACCCGCTCGTCACTCTGGCGCTGGCCGACATCGATATTGACCGGAGGTGCGGCGGGTGCGGCGATCGGTTTTTTGGAAGGATTTGCATGCCACTCGCCGGACAGGCTGGCAACCGGCGTACTGGACGCGGGGCTGGTCACCGTCCCCGGATTGATCGCGGGCCTGTTGACGGCCACAGGTATTTTTCTGCTGGCAGGCTCAGATCCCATGCGGCGGTTGGTGGAGATCCAAAAACGCCTCGCGACCGATCCCGATTTTGCCGCCCTGTTCACCGCCCGATCTATTCTTGCCCAGCTCGCCGGGTTCGTATGGCTCACGGTAGCGTTTCACGCGGGGCGCATCTCGCTTGCGACCTTCCACCACATGGGCCTGGCTGCGCTCCTCCTGGCAGTCGGCCTGATCGGCCTGGGTCTTTGCATCCTTGTCGTGTCGCAGGCCCTGTGTCGCGTTGCGGCCCCCATGCTCGCGCGGATCGTGCCGGTGAGCACCATGCGGATCCTCGCTGTGGTTTCCATCTTTCTTGCGCCCATATTGTTGACAGGCCTTGTTGTCCTCTCACCCGTGGATGGATCAGGATGGTTCGGATTCCTGGGCCTGGTCAAACGGGATGAGCTCGAGATCAGTCACGTCCTTCTCATGTTCGTTCCCGTCCTCGCCGCCGGCGCGGCGTTTGTAGTTACCTCCAGCAGGATCGCCCGCCTGCTTATCCCCGTCGTTTCGCTGATGACTGGAGCGGGGCTTGCCGGCACCTTCATGGCCGCGCTTCAATTCGATTCGGGAGTAGACGCCTGTGCCGTCGTGGAGACCGATACGGCTCTTGGCGGCCGGATTCTCCCATACGCAAGAGGCATGTTCGACGGTGACGGTGACGGAGCGTCGGCCCTCTTCTGGGGAGGTGATTGCGACGACGATGATCCGGAGCGCTGGCCGGGAGCCATCGACAGACCGGGCAACGGCGTCGACGAGGACTGCTCCGGAAAGGATGCGGTTCTGCCGCCACCCGTGGATCCCGAGCCCGCCGGATCAATCCGCGAGGATGATGCCGGTGTCGCCATTCCAGAAGGGCTCTCACTCATCATGATCACGGTGGACGCCCTTCGATGGGATGTGGGCTACATGGGGTACGAGCGACCAATCACTCCCAATATCGACGAGCTTGCGAGCAGGGGCATCGCGTTCGAGAGGTCTTACGCGCTCTCCTCGTTCACCGGGCGGTCCATCGGGCCGGGCCTGATCGGACAATATCCGTCGGAGGCCTTCTGCAGCGCGAATCATCTGGGGGTTTATTACAAAAAGAACGAGATGCTGGCGGAGACCCTGAAGGCCGCCGGCTTTCGGACCGGCGGAGTCCAGGCTCATCCGTACTTCAAACGCTCGGGTCTGGAGCAGGGTTTCGATCGCTGGGAGATGGTCATCCCACCCGGGGACAAGGCCCAGGACCAGAAGATCACCAGCCCGGCGATAACGGACAGGCTGGTTGCTATTCTCGAGGACGACGAGTTCACGGGCGGCCGGTTCTTCTTGTGGGCCCACATGATGGACCTCCACAAGGCGTACTTGCCCCACAAGGGTTTTGCGAGTTTCGGCGACACGAACCGGGACAGGTACGACGGCGAGATTGCCTTCGTCGATCACCATGTCGGACTCATCATCGACAAATTGAAAAAGCTCGGCCTGGCCGATCGCACCGTCATCATGATCTCTTCCGATCACGGGGAGGCGTTCATGGAACACGACATCCTGTTTCACGGTCGTCGCCTGTGGGAGGAGGTTGTGCGGGTTCCGTGGGTGTGGGTGGTTCCCGGGATTGAGAGCAGGCGCGTGAGTGGGCGTGTCTCTCAGGTGGATCTGGCGGCCACGGTGTACGACCTGCTCGGGGTGAAGCCCCCGGCACATGTGCGGAGTAAAAGCCTGGTTCCCATGATGACGGGGAAAGAAGAGGGCGATCGCCGCATCTTCCTGGAGCAGCCTCTCGGGGAGTACATGCCGGAGATTTACGCAATCATCGACGGTGGATACAAGCTAATCCACACCGTCGCGGGAAACCGCTACCTGTTATTCAACCTGGAAACCGACCCCGGGGAGAAAACAAACCTCTCCCGATCGCACCCGGACAAACTCGCAGACATGAAGGAAATCTACCAGCAGACCCGCGGATCGCTGGAGATGAACGCGGATGTCTGGAAGAGGGACTGATTTCAGGATCAATCCCAGGGGAACGTATGGCCGGTGAGCTTTAGCTCTTCACGCATGGTGTCGATCTCCACGCGAAGGCTCTCGTTGATGGGAGCGCCCCGGTCCTTGCGATATTCGTAGTTGTCGTGCTCTTTCTCCCAGGCGGTGTAGATGCGCTTTGCACCGGGCGCCTTGTCGGAAGCGCGAAGGCTCCTGGTAATGCTACCTGCGATGAGCTTGAACGTCTCGATGGGTACGAAGTTCTCCACGTTGATGGCCAGGAAGAAATGACCCAGCTTGTAAGGGACCTTTTTTCCATCCTCATCGATGCCGAGGAGTTGTTTCATATACGATCCGTCTTGAAGCGCCGCACACATGATCTCGATAAAAGTGGCGTATCCGTATCCCTTGAACCCGGCTGTCTCCTCGCCGATACCACCCACCGGCACCAGTGCCGCTGTGCCTGCAACCAGATCCTTCAGAATCTGTACCGAGTCGGTGCTTGTCTCGCCTTCACGGTTGATGACCCACCCCGCCGGGAGTTGTTTGCCCTCGCGTGCGTACACCTCGATCTTGCCGCGCTGACTCACGGATGTGGCGCAATCCAGAAGGAAGGGGAAGGGATCGTCCGTCGGGCAACCGAGGGTGAGCGGGTTGGTGCCGAGCATGTTCTCCACGCCGAAGGTGGGGGCGATGGACGGGCGAGCGTTGGTGCCCGTGATTCCTATCATGCCGTTCTCGATGGCCATCAGCGGGTAGTAGCCCGCTATTCCGTAATGGGTGGAGTTGCGCACCGCGACCATCCCGAGCCCATACTCCCGCGCCTTGTCGATGGCCATCTGCATGGAGCGTTTGGCGATCACGTGACCCATCCCGTGGTGGCCGTCGATCAATGCCGTGGTCGGTGTTTCCTTGACCACCTCGAACTCCGTGATCGGTTGCTGGATGCCTATGTTGATCCGATCGTAGTAGATCGGCTTGCATCTGGAGATTCCGTGTGAATCGATGCCGTACCTGTCTGCGATCGTGAGCACTTCCGCGCACACCGCCGCATCGTCTGCGGGCACTCCCACTCCCATGAAAACATCTGTCATGAAGCTCTCGAGTTGGTCGAATTTTACCCAATATGTTTTGTCAGTCATGGTTATCCCTTCCCCCCGGGCAGGGCACTATATCCAGAACATCGAAGAAACGCGAATCGTCGATGGTTTCGTGCTAGAAACGCTTCATGAAGCGCGAGATCTCATGCGGCCTGATTGCCGGATTTGCCGGGGCGTTGATCGTCTCCATCATCGAGCCGATGTTCGGTGAGGGAGCGCCCCTTCTTGCATCGATTGCGGTGGCGTCGGGTCTGATCCTGCCTGTGGGCCTCTTGACGGGTTTCGCCCTGGTGCTGTTTCGCGCGCTTGCGAGCAAGGGCAACAAGCCGTCCGACTGGATTCGTACCCTCGCTTCCCGTGACAACGCCGGCGCCGGTGGTCGGGTCCTCGTTTTTGGCCTGGGGTCCCTCGTGTTGTTCCCTGTGTATTACCGGATGGTGTTCTTTTTCCTCACCGGTTTTCATCACCAGGGTCTCGCCGCCCTTGCCCTTTCGGTCTGCTCACTTCTCCTCGCAGTGGTAGCTGTCCTCCTGGGCGTGAGGCTCGCCTCCCGGATGACCGCGCTCATCTCTCGATCCTCCGGTTTTCTCGGTGTTATTCGGCGCCCCGCTGTCTGTCTTGCGGTCGTCGTCACGGCATGGGCCGTCGCCCTCGCTCCGGCGCTGCACACGGGGCCTGACGCCACGGGCGTATTCGGCTTCGTGGGTTTTTTGATGAAGGACGGCCTTGGCGCGGGTCCTCTTCTCTCCTGGTTGGTCCTTGCAGCAATTGCAATTGCCATCCTCTGGCCTCTCTTCAAGCGTGGCAGGGCATGGCTTGTCCCCGCAGCCGGAGCCTGCCTTCTACTCGGCTTCCTGGGCCCCATCTGGGCCGGTTCGGCGATCGCGCGCACCCCGCAAACCCTGGACAGGATCGACTCCGCAGGCGGGATGTCTCCGATGATCGGCAAGATCATCCGCAAGCTGGGAGACGGGGACGGCGACGGTCATGCTCGCTGGATGGGCGGCCTGGACTGCAATGACGAGGATTCGTCCATCCACCCGGGCGCACGGGATATCCCCAATAACGATGTGGACGAGGACTGTTCCGGCGCGGATCTGGATCTCGATGAGCTTCGCGCCGCAGCTTCGGGCGGTTCTGCCGGGGACACGGGGGTAGGAACAAACGGACTGAAGCGTCCGGATCTGCCCAAAGACGTCTCCTTTTTCTTCCTCACGGTGGATGCGCTGCGCTGGAACGAGCCGGGGTTCATGGGCTACGAACGTCCGGTGACGCCAAACCTGGACAGGCTCGTGAAAAACGGAACCATCTACGATCGCGCCTACTCACTGGGATCGTATACCGGCCAGTCCATACCCGCCCTTCTGACGGGCAAGTACACCTCGGAGCTATTGAGAAACGACAAGCACGAGCTGCGCGTGTCGGGCGTGGAGAAGTTTGCCGCCGAGTACATATGCGGCGACAACGTTCGCTGCAACGCAGTCCTCTCGCACTTTCTGTTCAAGCCACACTACGGCTGGAGCCAGGGTTTTCAGGAATGGAGGGTGTCGGGCGCATCCCCGGAAGGCCCCGGGCATATAGACTCCAAGTACAACTCCCACATGGTGGCGAACATGGCCATGAAGTGGTTGAAGGACCCGGAGAACACGAAGGGTAGATTCTGGATATGGACCCACTTCATGGATCCTCACAAGGAGTACCTGGACCACAAGGGGTTCAAGCGGTTCGGAGACGATCGGCGATCTCGCTACGATCAGGAAGTACTCTTCACCGACCACCACGTGGGGCGGATGCTCGATTTCTTCATGACCCTCCCCGCGGCAAAGCGCACCATCTTCATTGTGACCTCGGATCACGGAGAGGCGTTCAACGAGCACGGGCGATGGTGTCACGGCAAGGAGCTGTGGGAGGAGATAGTACGTGTGCCACTGGCCGTGGTCGGACCCGGAATAGCCAAAAAACGGATCGCGCGGCAGACCAGCCACATCGACCTGTTTCCCACCTTCCTGGATATCTTCAATAAAAAGATTCCCGACGGCATGCACGGAAGAAGTTTGCTACCCGACTGGGTGGATGGGCAGGAGCTCCCGGAGAAACCCATCGTGGTCGACCAGCCGAAGAACCCGTACTACGAGACACGGCGGGTGTTCATCAAAGACGGCTGGAAGCTCCACGATCTCCCCGATACGGGCACCCACCGCCTCTATCGAATTACCGACGACTACGAACGAGGTGATTCCCTGGTAGAGACCGAGCCCGAGAAGTTCGCCGAGATCAAGGCGGCGTACGACCTCTTCATGGCCACGGAATTCAAGCCCGTCGCGACCGTCAATTACGGAGCGGGCGACGTGAACAAGATGCCCCTGCCGCCGGGGTACGGGAAGAACCAATGAATGTTCGGGCCTCGTCGATGACTAAATCGATTGTTCTGCATATGTTGACATTGTTGCTTGTCACGACTTTCGCTGGTTCAGGAGCGGCGGCCGAGGGTTCTGTAGTCATGCTTGTTTCCCCAGGCCAGATAGACGAAGCGGGTCCAGTGATTTCTAGTGTTCAATATCATCTGCGAGAAATTGATGTGGACCTTCATCTTTCGAAACAAGATTTTCCATCCGTTGGCCTGCCGGGACAGCTGGCTATTGCGGCGGCACAGGCCAGGAAACATAACGCGATCGCTGTTTTCTGGTTAGATCTTGCGCGGGCTGATCAGTTCTATCTATACCTTTCGGGCTATGAATCCGATCGAGTACTCGTCAGGCAACTGGGGGGTATGACCGGCGAAGGGTTGGCGGAGGCATTAGCGCTGATTGTGCGTACCACTGTGGACGAGATGCTTTCGGGCGGGAGAATAGGTGTGGAGTCCGTAAAAATTGTTGACGGGTCGAACGAAGCGATGAAGGTCGAAGAAATAACTCCGCCAGTTCCCACGCCTCAACCACGCCAGGTTTTTTTGCTTGAAATGGCGTATGTGTACACGGCGGTTTCAGAAAAAACACCTGTCGAGCACGGTCTCTTTTTGGGACTGGGACTGTCACCGACCAATCAACTTTGGGTGCGTGTTTCCTACACGGTATTTCAGCCGATTGTCGTAAAAGGGGATCTTTCTGATCTCAGGATCATGAGGCACCCGCTTGGTCTGGGTCTGGCGTTGGATGTCCCATTTCGTAGAATTACAATTTCTCCAGAGCTTGGGCTGATTGTGGATCTGGTGACAATGGAGAACTTCAACCTCGCTTCTGGAATGAATGCATCAAGTGATCGTACTGATATTGATGTTGCAGCAACTGCCGCATTGAGGGCGGATTTTTCAATTACCGACACTGTCAAAGTGTTTGTCCGCGTTGCTGCTTGGGTTTCCTTTGTTCAAAAGGAATACGTTGCCGATGGTCATTCGAGCAGGGAATTACTTCACCAGCCTTTCCGGGTATGTCCTGTGGCAATGGCCGGACTGTCAATCCGGCTTCCTTAGAACTATTAATGGAGAAGTGACGGTTTTTTTTCAGAAAGCAGTCTGTTTCTGAAGGCGGGCCGCACTACAGGGACATGGGAGTGCTATCCTTGATTTATACTGATCTGGCCAGCCCTGGAAGAGATTTCCAGGCCGACGTTTCGCTGGCAAAGGCCGCCGGCGAAGGCGATGAGGGCGCAGCGCGAAAAATTGCTCTTCGTCTGATGCCCGAAGTGCGAAGGACGGCGTTTTCGATAGCAACCGGTTCTTCGAACGGCGATGACTATGCTCAAAGTGCGATGATCGAGATCCTTCGTTCTCTAAATGGTTACAAGGGTCTGAGTTCGTTAGAGAACTGGGCAAAGAGAATCACCATCAGGCACAGCGTGAGGGTTGCCAGGCAGACTGGCTGGCGGGGAAAAGTTGTTCAGACGAGAGCAGAACTCGATGCACCGGCAAACGTCGATATAGAGAAGGAATTTAGCGATCGGCAGATGGTTAGAAGAGTAGGTGGCATCATTAAAGAACTGGGGCCCAAGTTTGGTTTGATGCTGCAATTGAGGATCGTACTCGGTTACAGCATTAACGAAATATCAGAAATGACCGGAGTACCATCAAACACCGTTCGCGAGAGATTGCGAGTTGGCAGAAAACGCCTTCATCAGGCGATTGAAGAAGATCCGGTGCTCAGGGAGTGGCCTCAGGATGATGAGGATTGAGTGATGACAATGAAAAACGATTGTGTGCGAGTGAGTGAAATCTGGTCCAGGACCGATGAGGAAGACTCACCCGGCGGGCGCGATGAAGAGTTTGTCGAGCAGCATCTTCAGACTTGTGAGCGTTGCTGTAGAACACATGAAATTTTGAAGGGGTATGCCGACAACGCCCAGGAATATTTTGACGAACCACTGGACGATCTTGCTGCCCGCAAGTGGGTTGACCAGGTGATAACAAGAGAAAAAGCAAGTCGGAGTACTCCGTCACCGGCCGCCAGGAGTGTCTGGCCATTGGTCCGTATAGTGTTCGCTTCCGGTGCGGTTGCGGCTGCAGTTGCGATAATTGTGGTCTTTGTTTTTGGGGGTGAGGTGGATGACAAAGGCTTGAGAAAGGATCAAATTACAAACGCAAACGGTCCTGCTGATCGGCTTCAGGATCCTGTTGCGATTGCGGGAAAAATCAGAAGTATAAACGGAGAGGTTCTTCTGGAGGGGCAGGCAGCAGCCGTCGGCGCTACCCTGAAAGAAGGCGATCATATCAGTGCCCACAAAGGTAATCTGCAAGCTCACATCGGTGGCAGGGCGACGATTTCATTGCGGAACAAGACCGAGGTAAAACTGTCGAGCGTTACTGATGATCGAATTGAGATAGATCTGATCTTCGGGAGAATCCGTTCCGATGTGGATTCTCAAAAAGATGGGCCGGATTTTTCAATTTCCACTCGCAAGGGAGTTGTTGTCGTCACCGGCACTGAGTTTGAAGTGCGGGATGTGAACGGCGAGGTCGTCGTGGAAGTTTACCGTGGTTCCGTGAGGGTCGAGGAGAGAGATATGAGCCCCCGACGGATAGCCGCGGGTGAGGGCACTTCGCTCACAGGGGAGGGTCTCGTTTTTTCACTCGAAGAAACGCCGAAAGAGTTGAAACAGGAACAGGCAAGGGCCGTTTCCACAGGAAAAAAGGCTGAAGAACAGGCGTCAAATAAAACAAAAACCCCATTGCCGAAGGTCAACGCTGGAGAGCTGTTGCGTCAAGCCCATGATCTGCGTTCGAAGGGACAATGGACAATGGCAGCCGATGCGTATGAGAAGATAATTGCAACTTTCCCCCAGAGTTTTGAGGCGCAATCGTCCAGGATTTCTGTGGGTCTGCTTTATCTCGACCGCTTGAGGATGCCCGCAAAAGCGTTGACCATGTTTGACTCGTATCTTGGGTCGAGGAGCAGTGCACCATTAGCTCAGGAGGCTGCATTCGGTAAAGCCAGAGCGTTCAGGGCCATGGGGAACACGGTTGCCGAGATGGACACACTTGAGAAGTTTCTGGAAGCATATCCCGCTGCAATTCAGACGACGAGGATCCGGGCACGTTTGGAATCGCTGAGATCAATCTCAGAAGACCAATCCGGCAACCTGTGAAAGGAACAGATAATGCCAGGTGAGTTTCTTGGAAAGACTATGATTATTGTTGCACTGGCTGTGTCTTTCGGATGCGTAGAGTCTTCTGTTGAAACCGTCACGGGTGATCCGGACTCAGATGCTGATACAGATACAGATGCCGATACCGATGCCGATACTGATACAGACACAGATGCCGACACGGATATAGACACCGATACCGACACGGATATAGACACAGATACCGATACGGACACGGATACAGATACAGACACCGACGCAGATACCGATACAGACACGGATACAGATACAGACACCGGCTGCATTCCCGTCTGGACCGAGCACTCGGTTGATGCGACCTTCGACGGCGCCCACTCTGTGTACGCGGCTGACGTGGACGGAGACGGCGACATGGATGTGCTCGGAGCGGCAATCTACAGTGATGATATCACCTGGTGGGAGAACACTGCGGGCGACGGATCCTTCTGGACGGAGCACACGGTGGACGGGGCATTTGATGGCGCCAAGTCGGTCTATGCGGCGGACGTGGATGGTGACGGTGACATGGACGTGCTGGGCGCGGCACGGTATGCCGACGAGATCGCATGGTGGGAGAACACCGCAGGCGACGGGACCGTCTGGACCGAGCACACGGTGGATGGGGTATTCGATGGTGCTGTATCGGTGTTCGCGGCTGACATGGACGGCGATGGCGACACAGATGTGCTCGGCGCGGCGCGAGATGCCCACGACATAACCTGGTGGGAGAATACTACGGGAGACGGGACCTCATGGACGGAGCACACGGTGAATGGAGCCTTCAATACTGCCTATGCGGTCTTTGCGGCGGACGTGGACGGGGACGGCGATATGGACGTGCTCGGCGCGGCCTGGGGTTCCGACGAAGTCGCCTGGTTCGAAAACATCCTCGGGAACGGAACCTCCTGGATCGAACGTACGGTGGATGGCTTCTTCGACGGCGTTGCGTCGGTATACGCAGCCGACGTGGACGGTGATGGGGACACGGACGTGCTCGGCGCGGCGGAAAACGCCGACGAGATAACCTGGTGGGAAAACACCACGGGGGATGGGACCGTCTGGACGGAGCACACAGTGGATGGGTCGTTCGATATGGCGGCATCGGTGTACGCGACTGATGTGGACGATGACGGCGACATGGACGTGCTCGGTGCGGCGCGAAATTCTGACCAGATCGCATGGTTCGAGAACACAACCGGCGACGGGACCGCCTGGACCAAACACACGGTGGACGGGTTATTCAATGAAGCTGCATCGGTGTACGCTGCGGACGTGGACGGGGACGGTGACACGGACGTGCTCGGCGCGGCAATTATTGCCGACGATATCACCTGGTGGGAGAACGATTGCATTCCGTGAACGGTACCCTTTCGAATGGGAGGCTTCTGATGAGCTTGAAGAAAATGACAGCTGGAGCAACCCTGCTTGCGATTATTCTTTTTTTCGGTTGCAGTTCCACAAACGACGACACCGCCAAGGGCGATGGAGGAAGTGCAGATGCCGCTACCGATACGGACGTCGATACTGATACAGACACGGACACAGACACGGATACAGAGTGTACGGGCGAGTTCGGTGAGCCGTGGATCATCGACGATGCTTCGAGCTGGACGGCTGCCACCGGCAGCACCAGCAATATGAACATTTCCGGCGGTTTCGCTGAACCCACGGACGACACCTCGCAATTCTCCAGCATCATCAAGACCTTTTCCGCCAAGAAGAAAGCTGCTTTCCTGACCTTCCGGCAGTCGCCCGTATGGGACAATTGGACCGACGTTTCAAACGTAGGACCTTTCGACGCCTCGGATGCGCTCGTCTTCATCCCCCTTGCGGACAATGATTACTATTTGCTCGGCCTCGGCAGCACGAATGGCTACCACGCCTGGCACAGCACAGACATGATCAACTGGACGCACCATGGTCCGGTGACGACACCTGTCTCAGGACGCTGGGTGACCTCGGCCGAATACAAGGATGGCGAATTTTACATCTATTCCGATTACGATAACGATCATACTCCGCACCTTTTCATTGACAGCGATCTGACCGACGGAGTGATCGGCACCTACATGGGAGCGGCTTTCGTCAAAGATACCCATGGCTCGGATTGCAGTATCTTCCGCGACGATGATGACGGGCTGTTTCACCTCATCTACGAGGACTGGAGCCCCATCAATGCCTCAACTCACTCCTGGGACTCGCCGCTGGCAGGACACACAAGCAGCGCTGATGGTTTCACCGGATTTGAACCGCACGAGCACCAACCGCCGGTGGACTACCGAACCACGCCCACCGGAACCTACGGAACCTATGACCATCCCTTCTACTCCGGATGTATCTACGAAATCCACACCCCGGAACAGGATGCCTTCGGTGACTGGACCACGATCAAGATCGGCTCCCAATACTACCTTTTCAGCGACTACGATCCGGTTGGCGAGGGCATCAGAATCGCCCGTTTCACCAGCGATTCGATTTACGAGGAATTCGACCTTGTCGGTTCCCTGGGCGGCGGTCATCCCGATCCCACCGTGGGATTCGCCGAAGGCCAGTTCTACCTCATTACCCAGCAGAGCACCGACCATGTCAGCCCGGGACCGTGGGTCGATGGTGTGGAAGCCCGCGCCGGAGTGGACGTCGATGGCGACGACATCATCGATCAATGGACTACCTGGCAGACAGTCACCGAGCAATACGACCACAAGCCGGAATTCATTCGTGTGGTTGACGTGGAACCTGCGCAACTGGATCTCTTCGCACTCCCCGAGGGCTACGGCTTCCAGTACGAGTTCCGGGTTGATAATACTGTTGTTGACGAGGTCTCACCTATAATGGACCGGGTAAAATTGGACTTTTTTTGTTAGCAGGAGAGCCAAAATTTTTTTGTGATCGCTTGGAAGTAGTGCAATGCAAATCCGGGAGGAATAGATGTTACGTGCAAACTTGATAGTTCCAGTGACGATAGTAATGCTGTTGGGGATGGTCATCTGTGCCTGTGAATCGGTCGCATCTTCCAGCGTAGGACAAAACGACTCGGGTCCGGACGGAGATACCGACGGTGACGGCGATTCGGATAGCGACTCGGATAGCGACTCGGATAGTGATACGGACAGCGACAGCGATTCGGATGCGGACGGTGGCCTGGACGGTGGTGCCGAAGAACCCATGTACCTCTTCTCCATCGATCACCTGGCCAGCCCATCCCGAATCCTGAAGATCGATCTCGTTACCGGCGCAGGGCAGGAGATATGCCAACTCCCGCTCGAATACGACTACGTCAACTATCACTCCAGCACCTTCTCTCGGGACGGTATCCTGTTCGCCTCAAACCAGAACGAGTCCCGCATCGATATCATCGATCCTTGCACCTGCGAAGTGACAGAACTGGGCTCAACCGGGTATGCTCTTATCCCCGGAATTACCGCCAACTATGGTATCGGGTTGTTCGGTCTCGAGATCACCTCGAACCTGCTTTTGAGTATTGATGAAACTACCGGAGTGGCCTCTGAAGTGGGTGCACTGGGGGTGAACTTCAATAATTCTGGTGCGACCTGGTCGGACGACCTCGGCAGTAGCGGCGGGTTGTACGGAATCAACGCTTCGGTCAACGGCCTGTACAGCATCAATTCTACAACTGGCGCTGCGACGCTCATCACTACTATCACTGGAGTATCTTTCGGAAATGTGGGAATCGAACTACACCCCTACGATGGGCGAATATTCGGCTGCACCAACGACACAGTTCTCTACACCATCGACGAGACCACCGGCGTGGCCACCGCCATCGGTACCGGCATGGGCCACGCGTGGTCCTGCAACAATCTGGCTGCTCCATGGGTTGTGGTTGACTGCCTGCAGGACTAAAATGATGTCAGTTAAACTGTCTGGAAAAATGGTGGTTACTGTTGCACTTGTCGTCGCGTTGGGATGTACCGAGAGTGTGGTTACTGCTACGGACGAATCAGGTGCTGATGCAGACTCAGATACAGACACGGATACAGACACGGATACAGACACGGATACAGACACGGAT
>JAUVAN010000121.1 GCA_030591725.1 Deltaproteobacteria bacterium | reverse complement strand
GCTGCCGCTGACACCCATGAGGATCAATGGACCGTCGCCTTCCAGGAGGACCTCGCCCTCCCCTGCCCCAATGGCCTCCATGGCGAAATATGGACAAGAGATCCCCTCCCTGCCGGAGACGGGCCTTTCGATACGCGGCGGCCCCACCTGGGCGTAGTTGATGGATTCGAGCGCCTCTTCGATATGCAGTTGTCGCGGATTGCCGTCGAGTCCAACCCGGTTCCAGTCGAACACCCGGTACGTGGTGCTCGAGGATTGCTGCACTTCCGCAAGGACTATTCCCTCTCCGATTGCGTGAACCGTCCCGGCGGGAAGAAACACAAAATCCCCCGCGCGCACCGGCATCCGGTGAAGCAGGCTCTCCACCTTCCCGCCATTGAGAGCCTCGGTAAAGCGCTCCCGATCCACCCCAGGTACAAGCCCCACGAAGAGCGCCGATCCCGGCTCGCAGTCGATGACGTACCACGCCTCGGTCTTGGGACGGGCTCCACCTCCGAGCCGCGCGCATGCCGCCTCATCCGGATGCACCTGCACCGACAGGGTGCGCTGCGCGTCGATGAACTTCATCAACAGAGGGAACCGACCCTCCAGCAACGGCACCCCTCCGAGCAGATCGTTCGGAAAACACTCCACCAGATGTTCAAGGGTCTTTCCGTCGAGTCGCGAACCCATCACTATCGACTGATCGGTGGGGAGATCCACGACCTCCCACGACTCGCCATAGGGCTCGCTCGAGGGAAGCTCCTTGCCCAGCCCGGACTCGAGACGACGTCCTCCCCACACAACGGACTTGAAAAGAGGCCCGAATTTCAAGATCTCCAGCATGTTTCCCAATCTCCACTTCAACCTGCCGAGGTGACAATGCGATAGATATCGTATAATTGTTTTCAAGGAAAATCGAGTTAGGTAAAAAGATGCTGAAATATATCGCCCTCGCCCTGATGTCGACTGCGGTGCTTCTCATAGCGACACATGGTTGCAGAGACCCTGAGGAAACGTGGACACCACCGGACGAGTGGGTGTTCGACGGATCCATAGAGGACGACGCCGGGCCCGGAGAATACTGTCCGGAAGGTTCACAGGACCTCTTCAACAACGCCTACAGCCCCTACTACGGCGGCGAAGAAGACGTTTGGATCGAGGTGGTCAATATCTCCTACTTCAGGTGCCCTCACTGCGCGCATTTCGCCGATATGGCCGATCAGATCTGGAGCGACCGGGATGACTTCATGGCGCACGTGCGCTTCTACTACCACCACTACCCGTTCAACAACCAATCCGCCTGGGATCTCCACGCCGTCTCGGTCGCAGCCGGACAGCAGGGGATGGATAACTTCTGGGCCGTCCACGACTACTTGTACGACGGCATCAACGACAACGATCCGTCCGAGTACTACAGCATCGAAGAGGTCATTGCTTACTGCGACAACGTCCTCAACCTGGACATGGAACGCCTCGAGGAGGACCGTACGGACGAGCAGACCTACGCCTTCCTGGAGTGGGACAAGGGACAGGCGCTGGCGCAGGGTGTCGGTGGAACCCCGTCCGTCTTCGTCTGCGGCGAAAAACGGAGCTACAGCAACATCGAGACGATTGTGGACGACTTGCTCAATCCCTGAATCGACCTGACTTATCCGGAGAAACCTCGCGTAGGAACAGGATAGTCCACGTCCCAATTAACATCTCCGCCGCGTTCCCTTGCGTTTGCGTACCGCGCTGCGGCGAAGAGCAGATCGGACGAGCGGTTGAGAAACTTCACCACGATCTCGTCCAGCCCCTCCTCGTCCTGAAGCAGGCATAGCCGGCGCTCCGCTCTCCTACAGACCGTCCTGGCTACATGCAACAGGGCCGCCGCCCTGCACCCGCCGGGAAGGACGAACCCCTTTATGACGCCCGTATCCTTTTCGAGGCGATCGATGGCCTGCTCCAGAAACTCGACGTCTTCCTCCCTCACCGAAACACCGGAAGGCCCGGCACCGGACGGCGCGGCCACGATGGACGAACAGTTGTAGAAACGATGCTCCATGAACCCGAGCACCTCGTCGAGTAGCTCGTCGTTCGCGAAGGCCCGCGCAGCGCCGATAAAAGCGTTTGCCTCGTCCACGGTCCCGTAAGCATCGACCCGCAAGGACGCCTTGGACACTCTCGTGCCGTCGAGTAGCGCAGTGGTGCCATTGTCTCCGGTGCGTGTGTATATTCTGGACTTCATGAACGAAGCTTAGCTCAATTCGCAGGTTTTTCGAACAGATCGGGCTCCGGTGAGGGATTGATCTTGACGTTCTTGAAAGCGATCCGGGTCAGATCTCCGGACCCCGATACCATCTCCACCCACGAGACCACTCCACGCGCACCCATCTTCACGCGGATCTCGGAGAAAACATTCTTGACTGCCGTCTCCCTGGGAACCAGGCGCTTCACGCCATCCGCGAGGTCGGAAACGTCGTAGAATTTCTTCATCTTGTCGAACTGCCCCCCGGTCAGGGCCAGCAGATGCTCGGACAGAACCTTCATCACCGGATCTTTTGAAAGATCGAAGCCCCTGGTAACGCCCATGTCAGGATAGTGGATCCACGCGGTTCCCTTGTTGACCACGAGCACCGAGCGCGCCGGTGAGGTCATCTCCCATCGCAGGAGGCCGGGGCCGCCCAGGGTCAGCTTACCCGAGGAGCTGATGGTGTCGGACAGCACCACGAGTGTGCGCGTCATCACAAAATCGGCGCTCAGGCGGCTGGGCGGATCCGGTTCTCCACCCGAAACGATACCGGGCACGATCACAGCGAGGGCGACCGCAACGATCAACAGGCGTGGAAATGGTATTTTTTTACTCATATCGTGCTCTTGGACCCCGAACTTGCGAACTTTATTCGAATTCTGTCAAGCGGTTCGGCTCGTATCATTGCTGAGAAACAGCCTACTCCTGACAATCTATCTCTTCGCTGGAGATCTGCACGCACTGAGTACGAAAGGGTTCGCAAGTTCTCTTGTACCTCCACGCACCGCTGCTGCATATGAGGTAGTCGGCCGGGTCTTTCGACCAGCACTTGCGCACTCCCGCCGGAGAACAGAAGGTATTTTCGTATGCGCATAACGCTATGCCGTATGTGGCGACACAGAACGGGCGGTCGGAAACGCATTCTTCCTCCTTCACCGGGTAACCTATATCGTAGGGGCACTTCGTCACGAGGCTTCCCATGCACTTGGTTCCGGACCAGGAACACGGCTCCTCGCTCAACACGCAGTATCCGCGCGTCGAGCCGTCGTCCTGCTCCACGTCTTTGCATGTTACGGCGCAATCACGGGGTTCGATCCTGTCCGGCGATAAAAAGTCGCCTACTATACCCCCGCCCGATTCGCAGTAGTTCAGCTTGTCCCCGTCGCACCATGGAGGCTCACCCACCTCGCATTCGTCGCAGGCTATCGACGATATCGCTATCGAGCCCATCAGAATCCACGAGAGCACTATTCCGGTTTTCATCTTCATGGTGAGATCAACTTCCACTTGCACGGTTGCATCACCGCCTCCCCGTGGAAAGATGCTTGCAGAAATTATCCGACCATACGGAGAATTGTTCAAGCATCGAAAGTGACACTGCCAAATACTTCGTCTGTCAAATACTTCGTCTCGCTCTGTCGGCAATGGTGCGCTAGACTGTCCCGACATTATGGAAGATAGAACTCTACAATCACTCGTGAAACCGCGATCCCGAAGGACAGCCGACTTCGAGAGCCTGATGTCCTGGCGCGTCCGAAACATCCTGCTCGTCTCCAGTCAGTACGACTTCTTCACATTTCAGGAGGACGGAAGACTCACCGAGAGCCTGTTCTCTGAATACCTGGAGCTCAACCTCAGGTACGCCCCCAATATCCGTCGCGCATCCACCGCCGCACAGGCTCTCGAGATGCTGAGCTCCTCCCCTTTCGATCTCGTCATCTCCATGCTCAAGCTGGGGGACTCCAACATCGACGAGTTCTGCCGCTCGGTGAGAGCCCTCGACGACGAGATCCCCCTGGTCCTTCTGGCCAGTAACCCGCGCGATCTCGCGGCGAGCAGCATATCGAAACACCTCAAGGGCACGGACAGAGTGTTCATCTGGAGCGGCGATGTCCGACTCTTTCTGGCCATCATCAAGAGCGTCGAGGACCGCATCAACGCCTGGCACGACTCCAACACGATGGGAGTGCCCAACCTGATCCTCGTGGAGGATAACGTCAAGTTCTACTCGTCCTTCCTGCCCATTCTCTACACGGAGCTGATGGAACATTGCCAGGCCCTCATGTCCGACGGCCTCAACCGCATGCAAAAGATCTTCCGGATGCGCGCCCGACCCAAGGTGCTGCTGGCCACCACGTTCGAGGAAGGCATGAGTCTCTACGAGCGGTATCAGGAACACGTGATCGGGGTGGTGGTGGATGCCGCATTTCCCAGGGGAGGTGAGATCGACCCGAGGGCAGGCATCGAATTTGCCAAAATTGTGCGCGAGCGAACCCCTGATCGACCTATCCTCATGCAGTCCTCGGACGAATCAAACGCCGAGCCGATCCGAAAGATCGGCGGGCACTTCATCAACAAGAGATCCCCTACCCTCCTCCACGACGTGCAGGGCTTCCTCCGTGCTCACATGGGTTTCGCCGACTTCCAGTTCCGGATGCCGGACGGTACTCTGGTGGGCTCCGCCCGCGATATTCGCACGCTCATCGAACGCCTCGCGGCGGTTCCGATCGAGTCGATCCTCTATCACGGAAGCCGCAACGACTTCTCCACCTGGCTGATAAACCGGACCGAGTTCGAGCTTTCCAGGGAGCTGCGCCCCGGTGTCGTCACCGATTTCGACAAACCGGAGGACATGAGGAGTCACCTGATCTCGGTTCTGGAGAGGCACCGGGCAAGGTCCCGGGCTGGGGTGGTCGCCGAGTTCTCGGGGGCGACCTTCGAGGGTAGCAGCGGCTTCGTGCGAATAGGCTCCGGCTCCCTGGGGGGCAAGGGCCGAGGACTCGCTTTCTTTCATACGCTCCTGGAGCAGTACGAGATCGACGAGCGATTTTCCGACATCGACATCTTCATCCCGCCCACGGCCGTCGTCGCAACCGAGGCCTTCGATACTTTCATGGAGAACAACGATCTCACCAACTTCGCCCTTGGGGAAACCACGGACGAGAAGATCGCCTCCCGGTTCCTCGAGGCCGACCTGCCCGGGGAGGTCATCGAGGCCCTGAGCACCTTCCTCTCGCGCATCGACTACCCGCTGGCCGTCCGCTCATCGAGTCTCCTGGAGGACGGCTCTCACCAGCCCTTCGCCGGCGTGTACCGAACCTACATGATCCCCAACAACCACGATGACTTCCAGGTTCGCATCAAGAACCTCTGCGACGCTGTAAAGCTGGTCTACGCTTCCACTTACTTTGCCGCTTCCAGGAGTTACGTCAACGCGACGCAGAACCGGCTCGAGGAAGAAAAGATGGCCGTCGTGATTCAGGAGATCGTGGGAAGGCGCCACGGAGATCACATGTATCCATTGATCGCCGGAGTCGCGCGCTCCTACAACTATTACCCCATGGAGGGCATGAGCTCCGAGGATGGTGTCGCGTCCGTGGTTCTCGGTCTCGGAAAGACAGTGGTGGACGGTGGGAGGTGCGTGAGGTTTTGCCCTCGGTACCCGCGCAAACTGTTTCAGTTCTCCAGCCCCGGGGATACGCTCAGGACGGCTCAGAGCGAGTTCCTGGCCCTTAATATGGCCGACAAGACAACCGATCTCCCGGCGACAGCGCAAGAGGATCCTTTCATCGTACGGCTCGGTCTGGATCAGGCAGAGAAGGACGGTACGCTGGGCATGGTCGGTTCCGTATACGACGCCGACAGCCTCGCCATCCACGACGGCATCTCCCGCGCCGGCCCGCGCCTCGTTTCCATGGCGGGGATCCTGAAGAACGACGCCTTCGATCTGGCGGGGGCCCTGGAACAACTGTTGAAGATCGGCAGCGCCGCGTTCGCGGGACCGGTCGAGATCGAGTTTGCGGCGAACTACCGCAAGACCCACAAGGATCACCACAAGCTGGGGTTCCTGCAGATCCGGCCGGTTGTGGCCGACGTGTCCGACGCGGGGATGGACCTGGAGCACATAGATCCAAAGGACGCCATCTGCATCTGCAAGGACGCCCTGGGACACGGATACGTGAAGGAGGTACGGGACATACTATACGTGCCTGTAGATACCTTCGACCGCTCGAAGACAGTGGAGATAGCGCTTGAAATAGCCGGGTTCAACGGGCGCTTGCTCGCCCAGGAAAGACCCTTCGTCCTCATGGGACCGGGGCGCTGGGGCAGCGCGGATCGCTGGTTGGGAATACCGGTCAAATGGAGCCAGATCTCCGGCGCGGCCTGCATCATCGAAACGGATATGCACGATATCAAGGTGGCGCCGTCCCAGGGAACGCATTTCTTTCAGAACATGACTTCGCTGGGTATTGCCTATTTCACGATCGATTCCGACAAGGCCGGGAATCATCTTGACCTGAACTGGCTCGATGCCGTGGAGGCGACCTCCAGCAGCGGGCTCGTCCGACACGTCAGGTTCGACGCGCCGCTGGAGATAGCGGTGAACAGTCGTCAGAACATGGGCGTAGTGATGAAACCCGGCGGGCGGATAGCCGATCCAGATCAGCTGACGGAGCGATAATGTCCAACGACGTGCTGAAACAACTGGTAAACAAACGGGAGCATCTCGTGATCCCGTTCGAACGCCTCATGCCCCGGCGCATCCGAAACATCCTGCTGGTGGCGAGCCACTACGACTCATTTACGTTCGAAGAAGACGGACATCTGTCGGAGGTCCTTTTTTCCGATTACCTGGAGCTCAACCTCCGTTACGCGCCGCAGATAAACAAGGTCTCGACGGCCCACGAAGCGTTGGAGCGACTCCAGTCCGACAGGTACGATCTGGTCATCTCCATGCTGCGGGTGGGCGACATGAAACAGCAGGAGTTCGGCCAACAGGCACACGCCATCCAGCCCGGCCTCCCCATCGTCCTGCTCACCTTCAGCCAGAAGGAGTTGGCCATCCTCGAATCGGAGGATCTCTCGAGCATTGAGCGTGTCTTCATGTGGAGCGGCGACGTGCGCCTGTTCCTGGCCATCATCAAGTCCATCGAGGATCACCTCAATGCCTGGCACGACGCGCGCGCGGCGGGGGTCCAGTGCCTGATCCTGGTGGAGGATTCGGTGAAGTTCTATTCATCGTATCTCCCGATGCTCTACACCGAGATCATGATGCAGACCCGCTCCCTC
This sequence comes from Deltaproteobacteria bacterium, assembly GCA_030591725.1. Taxonomy (GTDB): domain Bacteria; phylum Myxococcota_A; class Polyangia; order JAAYKL01; family JAAYKL01; genus JAUVAN01. Next base: position 3,015 of record JAUVAN010000121.1, on the reverse strand, counting down.
ATGACCGAGGGCGCAAACCGCATGCAGCAGCTCCTGCGGATGCACGCGAGGCCCAAGGTCTTGCTGGCCACGTCATACGAGGAGGCGATCTCCTACTACAATCAGTATCAGGACCATCTCCTTGGCTCCATCGTCGACGCCGGATTCCCCAGAAACGGAAAACACGATCCCACGGCGGGTCGTGACTTCGCGGCGCTGGTTCGCAAGGAACACTCGGAAAACGCGGTGCTCATCCAATCCTCCGACGCGTCGAATGCCGAGTTTGCCCAGACCATCGGCGCGTCATTCATCAATAAAAACTCTCCGACCTTCCTCCACGAGCTTCGTGAGTTCATGAAGGCGCACCTGGGGTTTGGAGATTTCGTATTCAGGCGCCCGGACGGTACTGTTGTCACCAGCGCCGGCGATCTGCGCAGCCTGGCCGAAGCCATCAGGATCATCCCCGAAGAATCGCTGCTCCACCACTGCAGGAGGAAGGACTTCTCCACCTGGCTGATGGCGCGCACCGAGTTCGCCCTGGCGACTGCCATCCGCACGAAGAAGATGACCGAGTTCTCGTCCCTGTCGAGCTTCAGGGAGCACCTCATCTCCTCCCTGAAGATCCACCGGACCAAATCCCGCGCGGGCATTGTCTCCGATTTCTCTTCCGAGACCTTCGAGGCCGATTCTTCGTTCGTTCGCATAGGGACAGGATCTGTGGGCGGAAAGGGTCGCGGCCTCGCCTTCTTCAACTCCCTGTTCAAAGACTACAACATCGAAAACCACGTGCCGGGGGTCCGACTTTACATTCCCGCCACGGCGGTGCTGGCAACGGGAATCTTCGATCAATTGATGGACTCCGAGAGGCTCACCAACCTCGTGCTGGGCGAGGCGGACAACAAGGAGATCGCCGAGGCATTCATGTCGGCCCGGCTTCCGGAAAAGGCCGTCGATGCGCTGCGCACGTTCCTGGCCAGGGTCAAGTACCCGCTGGCCGTCCGCTCATCGAGCCTCCTGGAGGACGCCTCCTACCAGCCCTTCGCGGGGATCTATCGCACGTACATGATTCCCAACAACCACGAACGACTCGAGGAAAGACTGACGCAGTTGACCGCCGCCGTGAAGCTCGTCTACGCATCCACCTTCTACACCGAGGCTCGGGAGTACCTCGCGGTCACCCCCAACCGCCTCGAGGAAGAGAAGATGGCCGTCGTGATTCAGGAGATCGTCGGACGCCGTCACGGACGCTATCTCTACCCGGACATCGCCGGCGTCGCCAGATCGCACAATTTCTATCCCATGGGGAACATGAGGCCCGACGATGGTGTGGCGTGCGCGGTCCTCGGCCTCGGACGCGCTGTCGTGGATGGCGGCCGCTGCATGCGCTTCTCACCCAAGGACCCTGCGTCCATCTTCAACATAATGTCGACGAGGGATTTCCTGAACAGCGCGCAGCGCGATTTCTGGGCCCTCGATCTGGAGCAACCGGAAGGCAGCCACGATATATCGGCATTCATGGACTCCGATCTGACTTCCCTCGATCTGGACGTGGCGGCCGAACAGGGAACCTTCGACGTTGTAGGATCCGTGTATTCCCACAGGGATCAGACACTTCGCGAGGGCGACGATGGCCACGGCGTGCGGCTGGTCACCCTGGCCAAAACTCTCAAGAACGACGATGTCAAGATCGGGGAGGCGGTCTCCTTCCTTCTCTCGGTCGGCCGCTCGGGTTTTTCCTGGCCGGTGGAGATAGAGTTTGCGATGAATTTAAACACGGACGGCAGCGGCCCCCACGAGCTCGGGTTTCTCCAGATCCGCCCCATGTCGGTGACCTCAAGCGCGGACGAGGTCAAGGACATCCCCGATGACCAGCTTATCTGCCGGTCGGTCCAGTCGATGGGCCCCGGTCGGATCGAACCTGTCACCGATCTCATTTACGTGGTCCCCGAGAGTTTCAACAGAGCGGTCACCCCCGATATCGCGGACGAGGTGGCCGTGATCAACGAGCGTCTCAGGGGGGAGGAGCGGCGGTATGTGCTCATCGGACCAGGGCGCTGGGGCAGCACCGACTGGCGGCTCGGCATACCGGTCACGTGGGGTCAGATCACCAATGTGACCTGCCTGGTCGAGACCGAGCTCAAGGGGATGAAAGTCAATCCCTCCCAGGGATCCCACTTCTTTCACAACATCACCTCGTTTGGAGTGGGGTGCCTGACCGTCAACTACGGCGAAGACGGCGGGATGTTCGACCACGAATGGCTCGGCAGCCAGGAAGTCCATTTTGAAACCGAACACCTTCGGCACCTTCGCTTCGACAGCCCCATCCATGTGCTCGTCGATGGCAGAACCGGCCACGGAGTCATCCTCAAACCCGGCAACGACCAGGCGAGCCCAAGAATCACCAACATGCCGTAGATGGTTTGATCGTCATCCAAGGTCCAAGATCTCGCCATAGCTCGCGTCCGCGAGCGACGGCGGACCCGTCACGTCCTCGTCCTCATGCACTTGCCGTCAGCCTGAAAGGCTGAAACATACCAGCCTGGGGCACCGCTCCGGGAACCGTGGATACAAAAAAGAAAAAGCCCTGAAGGGGCGTCACACACTCGGTCGGATAAAGCTATGTGACAAGTGATGGGTATTGACCCCAGACCCGCTTTTGACCCCAGACCCTTGACCCCAGACCCGCTGAGTCCTTAAACCCTGGTCCTTAAACCCTGGCTCCCTTGGCTTTCCGCCCGTAGTACCGTTTTTTTTTCTGTTCGTTTTTGCGAAAAGGGCCTCCCTTGGAATCCGCTTTCGCCGCCGGACGCATTTTATGGTCTCGGCGCCGCTGGGGAGGGCCACCGTCACGGTCGGGACTCAAACCAGGACGCACCTTGACTCGTTTGCCGTTGATGTTTGATCCTTCAAAGACGGCGCTCACCTCTTTGACAAAGCGACTGTCGGTTTCAAAGATCGTTTTTCGCCCTTGCACGGATATTCGGCCGATGCGAATGTCTCGATTTCCTGTCTCCCGATTGATCGTCCCGATGATTC
>JAUVAN010000173.1 GCA_030591725.1 Deltaproteobacteria bacterium | reverse complement strand
GGACAATCTCCTTGACGGGATGGAGGCGGGGCGCGCTCTGGGAGAAGCTCTCGCGGCAACAAGTAACAACAGCTGGGGGGGCACCAGCTTTTATCAAAAGTGTATCCAGAATTTGTACGGAGATCCGCTGGTCAGGCTGGTGATGTGTCGCATCGATGCGGACTGCGACAACGAGTTGTTCTGTGACGGCGAGGAGATATGCGACGACGGCTCCTGCGTCTCGGCTGGTGATCCCGTGGAATGCGCGCCTACCGAGGAGTGCGCGCAGATGGCCTGCGACGAGGATGAGAACGCGTGCATGCCCTCTGGATCATGTATCCCCGACGGCGGGATACCCGATTCCGGCACGGATACGGACACCGGCCCGATCGTCGTGCCTCCATCTGTTGGCAAGATCCTTGGCGCACAGTCCGGCTGCTCCGTTGCGGTCCGGGGTGAATCCACCGCGAATCTGCTGACGGCAATCCTCGAAGTGATATACTGACAACTCCATGTCTGAAAAAGCATACGAGTGGCTGAAAAATCACAGCATCGAGACCGCCTATCTCCTCTCCACGGCAGAGGTTCTTGCGTGGGACCAGAGAACATACATGCCGAAAAAGGGGAAGGCCCATCGCGCAGAGCAGATGGTCTTGCTCACCAAACTCTTGCACGAGCGATCCACTGACAAGAGGATAGGCGATAATCTCAGCATGGTGGAGGGTGGCGAACTGGTCGCCGATCCGCTTTGCACTGCGGCCGTCAACGTACGGGAGTGGCAAAGGGACTACGACAAGTCCACCAGGATCCCTCGGAAATTGGCAGTGAATCTCGCCCGCGCGACGTCTATGGGTGAGATGATATGGGAGCGTGCACGGGCCGAGAACGACTGGAATGCGCTGGCGCCGTCAATCGCCGATATTGTGGATCTGATGGTGGAGAAGGCGGACGCTATCGGATATGCGCAAGAGCCGTATGATGCCCTGATCGACGAATTCGAGCCCGGGGAAACGGCCTCATCTCTGGAGAGGGTCTTCGGCGGTCTGAAACCGGCCCTCGTTTCGCTGCTCGACAATGTTAGAGAAACAGAAATCACGCCGGATACCAGTGTGCTGAACAGGCTCTTCCCTGTGGATTCGCAGGCCCGGTTTTGCCGACATATCGTTTCGATGGTCGGCTACGATCTCGACGCCGGGAGGATCGACGTGTCGGCACACCCTTTCAGCATCGGCATCGGCCCGGGTGATGCCAGGATCACCACCCGTTATCGAGAGAAATTCTTCAACGCTTCGGTTTTCGGATCCCTGCACGAAGCAGGGCACGGAATGTACGAGCAGGGGCTCCCCGACGAACACTGGGGAACGCCGCGCGGAAAGTACGCTTCCCTGGGCATTCACGAATCCCAGTCCAGACTGTGGGAGAACATGGTGGGTCGCTCGCGGGGATTCTGGCGCCACGCGTACGACAGGGCCCTCCTGGAGTTCCCGTCTCTCAATGATGTTCCCATCGACAAGTTCCACGCGGCCATAAACGCGGTGAAGCCAAGCCTCATCAGGGTGGAGGCGGATGAGATCACCTACAACCTTCACATCATGGTCAGGTTCGAACTGGAACTGGGCCTCCTCCGAAGGGAAATCGCGGCGGCGGACCTGCCGGACGCCTGGAACGAAAAAATGAAATCGTATCTGGGCGTAGACGTTCCGGATGTGGGCAGCGGTGTCATGCAGGATGTCCACTGGCCGTCGGGCCTCATCGGTTACTTTCCCACATACACGCTGGGAAATCTCTTCGCGGCGCAGATGTTCCACAAGGCGCAAGATGAGTTGGGTGACCTGGAGGAACGATTTGCGGCGGGAGATTTTGCGTCGTTGCGCAAATGGTTGAGAGAGAAGGTCCACGAGCCCGGAGCGACCTACTCACCGAGAGACATGATCTCTCGTATAACCGGCAGCGCACTGGATCCAACGTTCTTCATCGAATACGCGAAAGATAAGTACGGCGAACTGTACGGATTTGCTTAAGTGAGGAGAAACCATGAACAGGATGCAATCAGTGTTGTTCGGTCTCATCGTCAGTGTGCTGGCGGCATGTTCCGGCCTTGGCGCGGATAGTTCCGGCGCGGGAACGCTTTGCGGGCACAGCTTTGACCGGGCGGTGCAGTTGTCCTCCGGTGGAGCCGCGCTTTCGGTGACGCCCGCAGTAACGGCGCTCTCGGACGGCTCCTTCCTTGCGATGCTCGGCGAAGAAGAAGAGGCCGGCAGCTATGACTACGTGGGCCGGTGGCGCCGCTACGAGCAGGGCAGCGGTTGGAGCGCTACCGTTAATGTGGGCTCCACCGACACGGTGCAGGAACTCGAACTGTTTCCCGGCACGGATCTGGAAGCAGTCGCGGTGTGGATGCAAAACTCGAACGATGGGGAGATCTTCGCCGGCACGTGGAGCGATGAAGCGTTTGTCCCGCCGGAGCAACTCGGCCCATCAAAATACCACTACGGTGTGTTGGACGCTGCCGGTGACTCTCATGGACGGGTGCGCGCAGCCTGGGAGGATCACGGGCACGAACTGAGCACTCGTGTATACGTGCCCGAGAGTGGCTGGAGCGCCACCGAAGTCGTGCAGGTCGACTTTTTGCGCGACCATACCGTCGTCGCCGATCAGGAGCACGGTGACTTTGTGATCTGGGTCGAGGGCGTCGAGGCGCCCGATGGTGTTCACCTCCATGCTCAGCGGTTCGACGGCCCATCGATGGAAGGCGCCCCGGAACTGATCGCCGTGCATGAGGCTGACAATATCCATTCGGGAGATCTGACCGCAGTTTCGAGCGGGAGCGGCGATGTCTGGGTCGCATGGATCTACGGAGGCTTTGATTCCGGTGCTGTTACGGACGAGCTCGAGCTATTCTTTTTCGACGGCGAATCAGAGGCCTGGAGCGCGCCGGTGACGGTTGTCGAGGCCGGTGATGGAGGGAGCCTGGACCAGCTTCACTTGGGGGTCGACAGCGACGGTGGCGGCATTCTCCTGTGGGCCAGTGGGCAGCGACAGGGCCTCCATTATGCGCGCCTCAGCGGTGCGTCGGTAATCGAGAGCGGCAAGATTTTCGACGGCATTGTCAATCTCGGTGGCCTCGCGATTCACGACGACGGCATGCTCTTCACCTGGGCATCGGACGGGGACCTCATGGCCACTTGCACCAATGAAGATGGCAGCTGGGCCATCCCGACAAAATTGAAAACCCCTGCCGGGACCGTCAGCACACCCATGGTGGCCGCGCGCGCCGATGGCGCAGCCGCCATCCTGTGGCACCACGAGAGCGGAGGCACACGCACCATCCGCGCCATTACATCGCAATAGAACTGCGAAGATGGTGTCTCTACGAAGCGTAACCGAGGCAGAAAGTTAACCCGATGTCGAAGGGATCCATGCAATCGGTTCCGGTCGGGCAGTCAGTCGGGGTGTTGCAGAGGATGACACAGTAGAACGGGGGTTCCCATACCTCTTCCCCGTCTATACCGGAGACTAAGCTGCAACTCTCCTGACCGGCGGCCACATTAGTGCAGTAGGCGGGATCCGGTGTGCCGAAGTTGCAACACTCGGCAGCGCAGAACCCCTGCGGGTCATCAAGGGTAGTGAAAATGAGGCATTCAGTATTGTCTGGACAGTCGGCATTGCTATGGCATGGGCCGCCCCATCCGGTGACGCCTTCGGGCACATTGCCCTCGTCGGTGTCGGTATCCATGTCGGAGTCGGCGTCGGAATCCGTGTCCGAATCAGCATCCGAGTCGGTCTCCGAGTCGGTGTCGATATCTGTGTCGGCGTCCGAGTCCGTATCGACATCCGAACCGACATCTTCATCCAGGCCATCAACGTGGTCACAACCAAGCATCATCACGGCCATAAACCCGATAACTGTGAAGTATCTCATTGTGCTCTCCTTCCAGGGGTGCTCCAGGGGTGCTGCTCCAGGGGTGCCAGACACATTTGTATGGTCTAGTGCACGAGACATACCATGACCGAAAAAATGGGCAGGTGGCCTAACAGGTGTGTAATCAAGGCACGTTACAGATACAATGACGACAGTCGGGTGTGCCAATCTGTGCCACAATCCCAAGGGTGCCAGACACATTTCGGGGTCATTTGGGGGGGCTGTGGCTCACTTTCGTGCCATCTGGAAAACCCAATGACATACCAACTTCAAGAAACACATCCAGGTTCTCGTTGAATATCACGTCAGATTCGCTAAATGGTGCCAGCGAGTTGTGGTAGAGCGATCCTCCGAGCCCGAGATGTATGCTGTTGTTCCTTGGTAGGTTGAAGTGAACTCCCGCTTGTAGGCTGTACCAGGCTGTCGTCGGAGTAGTGGATCCTGCTGTCACCTGAACCCGCAGCCTCAAAAATGGTACCACCACATACTTTCGAAGGGGCCATCCGATGCCTATCTCGATCAACCCTCCACCGAAGGGACGGTCGTACCAATGCACACCATCCCAATCGCGATCTCCCGGGCATACGACATCACTGGCCAGGGTGCCCAACCCCTGGGCAACGCCTTCATAGTCTCGGTTGTCGCAGACTATGCCGCCTACACCTCCACCGCCACCGATTGCCAGATCCGCGTCGAAATGATCGAAGGAGCCGCCTCGTCCCTCCAGGACAAAACGGATGGCTCCATGACCGGACACTGCTCGTTCGTGCGACCATTCACCAGCAGCCTCCACGGCCAGCCAGTCGTTGACTCCCAGTGCGAAGAGCGGACCGGCACCGGGTCGGACGATCATTTTCTCAGGAGTGGTAAGGCTTCCCGAAAGCCCCATCTCCAGTTCCCCTTTTTGTACGCCTGCTGGTGCTCCAAACGACACAGTACGTAGCGGCGGTGAGTAGGTCGATTGGCATCCCGTCATGCAGACAACGGCGATAATGGGTAGCAATGTAAATTGCCCCTTCAATATCTTCGCGTATCGCGGAGCCATCACTCAAGTATACTTGTTTCAAGGGTGCCAGACTCATTTTTCAGAGGTGCCAGACTCATTTTTCAGAGGGTGTCAGGGTTATTCTGCAGGGGCGTAACCGTAGCAGATAGTTGTACTGGCGCCGGAATCTACACAATCGGTTCCGGTCGGGCAGTCGGCCGGGGTGTTGCAGGCAATCATGCAGTAGAACGGGGGCTCGAAGTCACAGCCGCCAACCCGACAATGACAAAGAACCTCATCGCTCTCCCTTTCTTCCAGGGGTGTCATTTTTGAGACGTCTGTCCTGCTCCGCTCGGCTACCGCCGAGCTACTGCAGGATAGCACGATGACTTTCGAGGGGTGTCATTTTTCAGGTTGCGCCGCTTCGTCTGCGGATGCCTCCTCCACCGGCTCCTCTTCGGCAGGTGCCTCCACTACGGGGCACTTGCTGCAGTCGCACTCGTCCTCGGGAATCTCGACGCCCACGATGTTGAAGTTGATGGACACCAGCAGGGTGTTCTGGATCTGCCAGTCTTCAACGAGCAAGGGCTGCCTGACGGCCTTGAAGGCGTAATCAACGGAGATCCATTCAGCCAGGGCCACTCCCAGGATGGCCTCCAACTCCACGTTCATCAACTCGACTCCTTCGAGGTCGGTCTCCGCGTTGTGATACACCGGCTGCATAAACAGGGCGCCGAAGGAATATGTAATCTTTTCATCGACAATGCCCGTGAAAGTTAATCCTAATTCTGGGCCGAGCTGAACTGAATCCTGAAGGGCGCGAAGCTCCAAAAGATCGGCCGTGGCGTCGTTGTCTTCGATCACATACCCGTCCCGCACGAAGGTCTCCCACGCGCCGAAACCGGCTCTTGCCTCCAGTCTCATCGTCGTGCTGGAGATAGGAGCCGCGAACAAGCCGAGGCTCTCCTTGAGTGTTGATGGCGCAAACGCATCGGTGAGATCGATCCTGGTTCCGGCAGTCACTGTGTGTACGCGGTCATGACCCGCGTCGATCACGTTGCCATCTGTATCGATGGGGTTTCCCGCGTCGCTGAACTGAAGCTCTTCTGTCACGCCGAGTTTCAGGACATTGGTGTCACCTGCGCGTATGTCGTACCCCGGAAGCATGGCGGTGTTCACTCGGAACGAGACGAACGGCCCGAGCCAGGGGACCGAGGGAAGATGGTAGAGGTACGACGTCTTGAAGTCGATGGAGTCCATGCTCTTGACCACCGCATCCGCGACCTCGGTTCGAGAGTATCCGAGCTGCATCTTGAGGCTGTTGAGCCACTCGTGCTCACGGTTGTCGCTGAGATATCCTATACCGCTGTTGAGGAGATACCCGAAGTTGTAGATCACTCCGTTCGCGGTGCCCGGAACGTTCTTCGTCTGGCCCAGGGCGAAGTTGCCGGACAGCACCAGCAGGGGGTGCCAGCCGGGCTCGATCTCGTCATCCTGTGCGTTCGCGCCCGTTGACGCCAACGCTATGATGGCTGCAAGCAGGCTTCCAATCAGAATCAGTTCCCTTCGCATGTTGTCTCCTGTTAGTCCTCAATGACGGTCGAGAACAGTTCGTAAAAGGACTTGTCGGCGGGTGTCTTCATACGTTTCAGGTTCACGTAGGTCTTCTTTGCGCCCGAGTCGATGGTGACGATATTCCTGTGAAAACCCACGGCGGGGTTTCGCTTGCCCTGGTGAAAGAGGCTGTCACCCCAGTATCCCGAGGGAACCGGAATATCCATCATGTGCAGGAGGGTCGGCGCCAGATCCAGCTGGGATGTCAGGGTGTCGTTGTTGAATCCGGGTAGCTTCTGGGGCGTAAGCAGGATGAACGGAATCTTGCCAAGGGAGGCTCTGTTGAAACCGGGTATCGCACGCGTGACCGCGTTTGGGGGACAGGAGTGATCCGCTGTGATGACCACCAGAGTCTCCTCGGTGTACAGGCCCCTGGATTCGAGACTTTCAATGAATCTCTTCAGGTCGTGATCGGTGTGGTGGACGGCCTTCATGAAATTGCGCGCCCGCCCGAAGGTCTTGTTGAAGCCAGGGGGCAGGGCAGGGTACTTCAGGTGTTTGAAATGTCGTTGTCCATGGAGGGGATGGGTGTCGGTTCCGAGGGCCGAGATGAAGATCTTTTTGTCACGGTTTTCATCCAGGAAGTCCACGATCTCGTCGTACAGGATACGATCCTCCAGGCCCCATCCGTAGATGTATTTCTTGAGATCGGGCCGTCGAAAGAAGTCTTCCCGCGCCTGGATCCGGTCGAAACCCCACTTCTTGAAGACGATGTTCTCGTTGGCGAAGAACTTGGACGCGCTCCTGATGAAGTGGTTCTCGAAACCGTTCTTCTTCAATATCTTCATGAGGGAGTTTCGGTCCCCCGTGAGCTTCTGAATGTTGTAATTCGGGTGGCTGCTGTACAGGACGGTCAAGCCCTGCAAGGTTGGCGATCCCGACGTCATCATGTTGTTGAAGGTGTGGGTGCGGATCTTGTCGGAGCAGAGCCAGGGGGTGACCGGGAGCTTCATTTCGGGGTTGTAACAGTGCATGAGATCCAGGCTCAGGGATTCGGAGAAGATGACGATGACCCGCCGAAATCGCCCCAGATTCAGATCCTCGTAATCGCGCTTGCCGATGGGGAGTCGATATCGCCGGATCGTTTTGTCGAAGGGCTTGATGTCGCCGGATACCTTGTAATCACGCGACAATAGGTTGTAGGCCTTCATGTACTTGAGGTAGGTGTCCGAGCCTTTCATGGTGTAGAGATTTTCGAAGAATCCGCGCAGCACGATGTCGTTGACGAAGCTCGCCGCAGGGTTCTGGGCGCTATATTCGAGTTGAGCGTTCCTGAACACCATGATGACCTTGTCGAGGCGCTCATCCGATTTCTTGAGCTCCGATATGTGTCTCGGAATGTGGGACAATCCGATGGCTGCGCCAAGCAGGGCCCATCGGATAATGGCCTTCCATGAACAGGTGACGGCGATCCGTCTGATCGGATATCGCAGGAGCGCCGCCGCAACGACAAAGACGACGGCTATCAAGATCGATCGGACGCTCACGAAGCCTGCCAGGCTGTACGGCGTGATGAGTGAGAAATGATGAAGCTCGAGCAAGGTGCTGCTGAAGTAGTAAACAAGGGTGTTCACCGCGATGAGGATCAAGTAGAGAATGGAGAAGATCATCGACGGGGCAGTCTTTTTGAACACTCTCAAGAGGAGCAGGTTGCCGGTGAAAAACACCGCAAAATCAAAAACGTACTTCTCGATGACGTAGAGGGCGACCGTGTGATCGGTCAATTTGAACTCGTGCTTGTAGAGCACCACGCTCATGAAGGTCAATTGGACTACCGAATACAGGCCGAGAAGGGCGAAGAAGGGCCGGTTTGGAGACGGCTTGAGGAAAGCAAAGATCGCTTTCAACGAGTTGGTGAGCATGTTCATT